>JAKPRU010000307.1 GCA_029557025.1 Candidatus Omnitrophota bacterium
CCAGGTCGTGGGAATCAGCGCCGCGTTGATCCCGTTCCTGGAGCATGATGACGCGAACCGCGCCCTGATGGGTTCGAATATGCAGGCGCAGGCGGTTCCACTGGTCAATCCGGACAGCCCGCTTATTTCAACAGGCATGGAGCATTACGCTGCGCTGGATTCGGGACAGGTAGTGATCGCCCAGGAGGATGGAGATGTGATCTCCGTGACCGGGCAAATGATCACGGTCAGGAATGCCGAGAACCGGATCAGGGAATATCACTTGCGTAAATATCAACGTTGGAATCAAAGCACCTGCATTGATCAGCGACCGGCTGTGGTGAAAGGTCAGCGCGTTCGCAAGGGCGATATCCTGGCCGATTCTTCCTCCACGGTAAATGGTAAACTGGCCCTAGGTCAGAACGTGGTGGTCGCATTCCTCTCGTGGGAAGGCGGCAATTTCGAAGATGCCATCCTGATATCTGAACGACTGGTGCAGGATGATAAGTTCACATCAGTTCACATTGAGAAATATGAAGTTGAAGCCCGCGACACCAAGTTAGGTCCGGAAGAGATCACCCGCGATATCCCCAATGTGGGTGAAGACGCGATCAAGGACCTGGACGAGCAGGGTATCATCCGCATTGGCGCGGAAGTCGGACCGAATGACATCCTGGTTGGTAAGATCACTCCCAAAGGCGAGAAAGAGCTCACCCCCGAGGAACGTCTTTTGCGGGCAATTTTTGGTGAAAAATCCCGCGATGTCAAGGATACATCCCTAAAAATGCCGCACGGCGAACGCGGAAAAGTCGTGGATGTCAAAGTTTTTACCCGCGAGGAAAACAGTGACCTTTCTGCCGGCGTGGACACCATGGTTCGAGTTTATGTCGCTCAACGCCGGAAATTGACTGCGGGCGATAAAATGGCTGGACGTCACGGAAACAAAGGCGTTGTTTCTCGAGTAGTCCCGATTGAAGATATGCCCTACTTGGAAGACGGTACACCGGTCGATATTATCCTCAACCCATTGGGCGTTCCCGGACGTATGAATATCGGACAGGTTCTGGAAGTTCATTTGGGATGGGCGGCGAAGGAACTGGGTTTCCGCGCCATCACACCGGTATTTGACGGCGCTACTGAATATGAAATTGAATCCGA
>JAKPRU010000316.1 GCA_029557025.1 Candidatus Omnitrophota bacterium
TGTCATCAAGAAACAATGACAGGCACGGAGGCCTGTCCTACCAATTCCAGGCCAGGGGTCCCTGCCAGGCACGGAGGCCTGTCCTACCAATTCCAGGCCAGGCGTCCCTGCCCGGTAGTCATCGCCCCAGGCTGTCATCAAGAAAGAATGACAGGCACGGAGGCCTGTCCTACTAAAGTACTGCCCTTACAATTTATTCGCGCCAGTTTGTGCTACGAGGCAACTTGCCTCAAATAAAGAGGTCCGATCTTCGCCGCAATCGGCCCACCAGCCGTCGAGGATTTCGTAGGTCAGTGTACCTTCGGCGATATAGGCGTTATTGACATCGGTGATCTCCAGTTCGCCCCGGCCGGAGGGTTTTAATCGTTCAATAATGTCGAATACACGGTTATCATACAGGTAGATACCGATTACGGCGTAGTTTGTATCGGGGTGTGTCGGTTTTTCCGTTATCTTGATGATGCGTTTATCCTGAATGGTCGGGACCCCGTAGTGTTCGGGATGGGCGACTTCTTTCAGCAGGATTTTGGCGCCCCGTTCCTGATTTTGGAAGTTGTGAACGGCCTTTGCAAAGTTTTTCTCAATAATGTTGTCGCCGAGCAGGACGGCTACGCGGTCGTCCCCGACAAAATCCCGGGTTAATGAAACGGCGGCAGCGATGCCGCCTTCTCCTTCCTGGTAAACATACGACAGCCGTTTGAGTCCGAATTCTTTACCGTTTCCGAGCAGGCGGATAAAATCGCCCGCATTATTGCCGCCGGTAATGATCATAATATCGTCAATTCCGGCGTTAATAAGCGCCTGGATCGGGTAATAAATCATCGGAAGATCGTAGATCGGCAGAAGATGTTTGTTTGTGACCTTGGTCATGGGATACAGTCGGGTCCCCAATCCGCCTGCGGTAATGACACCTTTCATTGCTCATCCTCCTTGTCCGGTGTAGTCGATTCATCCAGGCGATGTCCGTAGTGTTCCTGGTAGTATTGTTTAAATTCACCCGATTTGATTTTCTCCCACCACCAGCGGTTGTCGCGATACCATTCGACTGTCCGGCGGATTCCTTCCTCTACGGGAATGGTCGGGTGCCAGCCGAGTTTCTTGAGTTTGGAGCAATCCAGACTGTAGCGGGTATCGTGGCCGGGCCGGTCGGCGACATGGCGGACCAACTCGTTCGGTTTATCGAGCAGGGCGAGAATCATCTCGGCGATTTCGCGGTTGGGGCGTTCCTGGTCACCGCCGATATTGTATATCTCGCCTTCCTTGCCTTTCATCAGAACGGTTTGAATGGCGCGGCAGTGATCCTCTACAAACAGCCAGTCGCGAATTTGCATTCCGTCGCCGTAAAGCGGGATGGGGCGATTGTCCAGAGCGTTCGTAGTGGCGAGAGGGATGAACTTTTCGGGGTACTGATTCGGCCCATAATTGTTGGAGGCGCGCGTGATCAGGACCGGTGTCCGGTACGTTCTGAAATAGGAGAGCGCGAGCAAGTCACCGCCCGCTTTGCTTGCGGAATACGGATTGGACGGATTGAGCGGGGCGGTCTCTGTGCAGGAACCGACCGGCACTGTGCCGTACACCTCATCCGTGCTGATTTGGATATAGCGCGGGATGCCGAATTCGCGGACCGCCTCCAGGAGGCAGAAGGTGCCGAAAATGTCCGTGTTCAGAAAATCCGACGGCGAGCCGATGGAGCGATCCACGTGGGTTTCGGCGGCGAAATTGACGATGGCATCAAAACCGCCGCCTGACAGCGCCTTGCGAACCTGTGCGGCGTTTGCGATATCTCCACGAACGAAGGCGTATCGGGGATTGCCCTCGCATTCTTTCAGGTTGTCGAGATTCCCCGCGTATGTAAGTTTGTCGAAATTGACGATCTGCGTGTCCGGGTTCTTCCGAAGCATGAAGCGGATGAATTGTGAGCCGATAAATCCGGCGCCGCCGGTGACGAAAAGTTTCATGGCATTCCTCTATTCGCTGAAGCGACCTATTGTAGAAAGGCTATCATATTTCATCGAGGAAGACGAATGGGGGTGGCCGGTTTGATTTGTCTCCTCCCCCCGATCCTTTCTCTATACCCCCCCCCAAGTACCCCACCCCGGCCCTCCTCGTAAACAGGGAGGGAGAATTCTCCCCCCGTTTACGGGGGGATTAAGGGGGGTAAAAGGTCCGTCATTCCGGTGGGGGCTGGAATCCAACAATCGAGCACGACCCCCGCCACGGGATTCACCTCTTCGGCGCAGAGTGTTACGCTTGGTGTAGAAGGGGATCACCCTGCGCCCTTGGAGGACAGACATGAGGTTTCGAATTGGTTTCTTATTCCTGCTTTGCGGAGCGTTGACGATGAACATATCGGCGGAGATACCGAAATGCGAACACCCGCGCCCGGATTGGCGTCGCGATGCCTGGCAATGCCTGAACGGCCCCTGGGAGTTTGCGTTTGAGGAAGGCCAGTCGGGCGAGTCACAGGCCTGGCAGAAGTGGCCTGAAACGAAGGTTGCGACCCGCGAGATCATTGTGCCGTTCCCGTGGGAAAGCCGCCTGTCCGGCATCGGCGAGCCGGATCGCCGGGGAACCGGCTGGTATTTCCGCCGCTTGGATATCCCTGCAGACTGGCGGAACAAGCGAATCTGGCTGACCGTGGGCGCGGCGGATTTCGAGGCTACCGTCTGGGTGAACGGCATGGAGGCGGGCAAACATGAGGGCGGATATGACCCGTTCGGTTTCGATATTACCCC
>JAKPRU010000345.1 GCA_029557025.1 Candidatus Omnitrophota bacterium
CTACTTGCCAGGCAGAGACGCCTGGCCTACTACCAGGCAGAGACGCCTGGCCTACTACCAGGCAGGGACGCCTGGCCTACTTGCCAGGCAGGGACGCCTGGCCGACTACCAGGCAGGGACGCCTGGCCTACTTGCCAGGCAGGGACGCCTGGCCTACTACCAGGCAGGGACGCCTGGCCTACTACTTCATCATTCATCCTTCACCCTTTCAAAGAAGTCTATCAACTGTCGGCTTCCATAAACCAGGTAATTCCAGAAGACCCTTGGAGATTTCGTATTCCACAATGTTCGGAAAATGAATCGCGGGCGCAGATAGAATGACCGCAGAAACTCTTTCCGAAGTCCGGCCAGTTGCTGTTTGTCCAGATAAAGGGTCGGGATGGAGGGATGATTGTATCCTTCATGCGGGAGTTCTCCATCCGATAGAAGTCCTTCCTGCACAGCGATAGAATAGAACTCTGTTCCATGAAACGGGTACGCGAAAAAGACCTCCAGGAAATCGGGGTCGAGACGTTTGGCGAATGCGACGGATTCCTCGAATGTCGCCCGTGTTTCCCAAGGGAGTCCGATCACAAAGTAAACACTGGACTTGATTCCGGCCTGGCGACATAGGCGAAGTGTCTTCTCGGCTGTCTCCAGGTCGGTTGCCTTGCGCATTTTTTTGAGAAGATCGCGGCTCCCGCTTTCCACACCGAAGGCGATCAGCCAGCACCCCGCCTGTTTCATCGTGGCCAGCATTTCGGCATCAATGGTGTCGACCCGGCTGTTGCAGGACCAGGAAATGCTTAAACCCGAATCTTGAATTGCCTTGCATAAGTCAAGTACCCACTGGCGGTTAGAAGTGAACAAATCGGAGCGAAAGAGGAAATCCCGGATGCTGTGGCGCTGGACGCATTCCCTCACCTCCGCCAGCACATTCTGGGGCGAGCGGAGCCGCGCTTTTTTGCCGGATACTTCTCCTGCCAGGCAGAAGATACATGGGTACGGGCAACCCCGGCTCGTAACAATGGTGGTCTGGACTGCCCCGGTATCGGGACGGTAATACAGAGTGTTGTCGATGAGATAGCGAGCCGGAAACGGAATGCGGTCCAAGTCGTCCACAAACGGACGATCTGCATTTCGCACAGGCTCTCCCTGTTTGCGATAGGAGATACCGTCGATTTCCGGCAAGGGATGTTCGTGCGCCAGCGCGACAATCGTTTCCTCGTATTCGCCACGCATGATGATGTCGAGCGCGGGGTAGCGTTTCAGGGCATCCAGGTCCAGGCGATGGAAATGCGGACCTTTGGTGATGGTGCAGATTGACGGGTCGATCTCTTTTGCAACGGTGGCGGCTTTCAGATCCTCTTCCAGGGTGGGCGTGGTAACCGAAAGGATGAGCGTATTCGGATGGAACTCTTGTAACTCCCGCCGAAGCGCATCCCAGGATTCTCCCAGCGCCGGGTAGTCCCGAATGCGGCATTCTACACCAGAGTGTTCCAGCGAACCGGCCAGATATAAAAGGTCCATGGGAGGGCGCAGGGCGATGGTGTGCATCTCCTTCAGGGGGGTCTGGCAGCGTTCCTCACGGATGTATTTGCCGGTCGGCGGCACAATCAGAAGCGCCTTGTTCCACACTTTTGCATTTCCTCAGTCAACAATTCGGTATCCATCAAAGCGCGAGAGGCCATCGTACCATTCTGTGCTGGCGTTCGGGGAACGGACAATCTGTTCTCCTGCGATCAGTCCCATTTGAATGGCCTGATCCATATTGTTGTGCCGGAAAAGCCCCTGCCTTCCCGCTGTGATCAAGTTCGGGATGGTTTTCAGTGCCGAGATGATCGCATTGAAATGATTCCGATACCCAATCCTGTAAACCGGATATCCCTCTCGAAGCCGCACCACCAATCCCGCTGTGGCATTACAATGCGCCAAGCCGATTCGGCGCAGATATTTATCCGCAATGGAACGAAGCTCGGATTCCCCTGTTTGATAGATCGAATCCCCCGGCTCGCAAGGAAACTCCAGGCAGATCACGGTTTTGCCGGAAGGTACATTGTCCGGGTGGAAGTTTTTCGGAACACTCAGGCGCGTGAACGGGATGTCCGGTTCGGGGAAATAGAGCCAGGTATCCCGAATCGCAAGGTCCTTTTCATACAAGAGAAACAACAGTACCAAGCCGCGAAATTGCAGTACATCGGCTGAGAAACAAGGTGATGTTCCCGGTTTGAATAATGACCTTGCCAGATCCGGCAAAGGAATTGTGGAGAGGACGGCATCCGCTTTCCATGACTCGCCCCGCCGGTTCCTCACACCGGTACATTTTCCGTTCTCAACGACAGGGAAAACTTCACCCATATTGAGGATCAGCTCGCTCTCTTTGAGACAGGCTGCCAGATTCCGGGAGATTTGACCGATGCCGCCTGTCGGGTACAGGAAGGTCGAAACGAAACTGCTTCCTTTGCCCCGTACTGCATCCAACAGAGACTGCCAGATTGTGTCTCCGCGAAGACGGACAATAGCGGTTTCCGCCTCCAGGTCCGATGGATCGCAGCCCCAGACTTTCCGCGCGTACGGTCCGAATAACAGTTTGTATAGTCTATCACCAAATCTATTGCAAATATAGTCTTTATAGGTATTTATTGAAGATTGTTTTCCAGGGACCAGATGGCGGATCGAAGACCAGGCAATTGCGAGGGATGAGCCGCCCCCCAGAACATTCACGACCTCCAGAGGACTGACGGGGTACCGAATAAGTTTATTGCGCAGCCGCATCCGGCTTCGTCGTCGGACAGGCACAAAGCAATTCGAACACAATTTGCGGACAAACGGCTCAATACCGGCGATTTCCGTGTAGAAGCGGTGGGGACCCAGATCGAGCCGACAGCCTTCCCACTCCAGGGTTTTCGCCATGCCGCCGATCATTTCATCCCGCTCAAAAACGAGCAGATGGGAATCCGGCGACTCCTGGCGAATGCGGTATGCCGCTGCCAGGCCGGTCACCCCTGCCCCGATGATTGCGATGGTTTGCGCCATAATAAAAGAGAATATCAGCATGACCTGTATATTGACAGGTAAAACATCACGGAGGCGGGTCAAAAACCGAACGGACAAATGGGTCAGTTTCCGAGCGGATCTAACCCGGATTTTTCACGAGCCTTTTGGGAGGGAGTGAGACCGGCTGGACATCGCGAGAATAATCGCGCCGAGTGGCTTTTTGAAGAGAAGGGACCGTGCCAGTCAGGATAAGTCGAGAAACCCGCACCCCAAATGGGCCGGATAAGGCTTCCCAGAGAGAGCAACAGACAGACCTCGGCTCCGAGGGGGCGTTCAAAGCCACAATGGGAAAGGGGAGGATACTCCGTGGCCCGCCCGCAACAACGCCTGCACCCGCCATCTCACTAATTTCCAAACGGAACTGTCTCATTGGACCTGGCCCATTCCGCCCCCGTTCCGACTAAGAAAGCGATAGCCCCTCAGTGTGTATCTTG
>JAKPRU010000353.1 GCA_029557025.1 Candidatus Omnitrophota bacterium
TCAGCTCCCCGGCGACGGCACGCACCTGCTCCAGATCGGCAAAGTCCGCCAGGAGCACGTCGACCGGAACCTGCCATCTGGCGCGGATTTCTTCTCTGACAGCATCGGCTTTTTGCGCGTTTCGCGCGACCAGCACCAGGGATGCCCCGTGGCTGGCCAGACTCCTGGCTGCCGACAATCCCACCCCCGATGTCGCTCCCGTCAGGACACAGACTTTGCCGGAAAGATCCGCGACAAAAGGTTTCTGCGGGGCCTTTCGGTTGGCGAGAAATTTCAATTCGTCAGGCAATTCGTGCTTCATGGGGCTCTCCTGTTTGCGCGCCGGCGGATCGGAAACAAACGACGGTCTCTCATCCGAATTTGCGTTTCATGAACCTACGGTAGAGCGGTTTGAACTTCGGAATCCCGTTGAAGATATCCCCCCAGAGATCGAAGTAATCGCGTTGCTCGATGATGCGGCCGTCCGGGTGCAGCGTCAGACGGGTGGCGCCGAAGACAGGGGTGTCCGGGAATTTTTTGAAAGACATGGTCATCTTCCATTCCATCATGAAAACCGGACCATCCTGCGTCAATGTCCGGATATCCATGTGCAGGCTTTTACACCGTTCGGCCAGACGATTGCACATGGCCTTGAAGGGCTCGATCCCTTCGACGCGCTGGATCGAATCCTGGAAAACCAGATCCGGGTGATAGAACGGAAACAAATGGGACCAGTCCGGCTTGCCGTCAGTGTTGTACGTCTTGGACCACAGCGCAAGGATGGTTTCCCTGTCCAGTCGCAATGCTTTGTCGTTCGGGCTGTGGATGCCTGTATCTTCCGTCATCTTGCCTCCCCACGCGTTTCGATCCGGAAATTTTCAGAAACTCCGTCTGTGCAATAGCAAATGCCAAAATCATCCGCACCTCTATTATGTCGTATCCGGCGCATGTCATCGACCCGGATCTTAGCGGTGACAAAAGATAGGCGGATGCATTTTTCAAACAACCGTCACCGGGACGCACACCCTCTCCCGCAACCGGTCCGCCCACCGGACCGCTTCATCGTGCCCGAGAGAGGAGGAAACTGTATATGCGGGTTCCCGGCCGATCGCCTCGCACTTGGAAAGTCCCACCGCATGGTAAGGCACGATGTGGATTGCCGTGATGTGTTTCAAAGTAGCGGCGATCCTGGCCACATGTTCCAGATGGTTCCGATTCGTGTTGACCCCCGGGATCAATGGACAACGCAGGGTGATGTCACCTCCGGCATCATCCAGCGCGTGAAGCGAACGGAGAATAGGCGCCAGCGGCACCCCCGTCCAATGTTCATGGATGTCGGCCGGTGCCTTCAAGTCAAATAGGAATGTATCCGTATACGGAACAGCGTTGACCAGGTGTTCTGGAGCGCAATAACCACACGTATCCAGACAGGTATGACT
>JAKPRU010000360.1 GCA_029557025.1 Candidatus Omnitrophota bacterium
AATTGCAGTCGTACCATCCCCTGCTCTCTCCCCTGATCTGGACCACAATCGCGACCGGCCGGCCCCCCGACGAACATGGTATTCTGGACTTCACAAGCCTCGATCAAAATGGAACTCCGATCATTGTTCCCTCGTCCAAAAGAAAATGCGCCGCCCTCTGGAACATTGTGTCATCCCAAGGAATGTCATGCGGTGTGGTGGGTTGGATCGCCACCTGGCCGGCGGAGAAAATCCAGGGGATCATGGTCTCGGACCGATTCGCGCCGTCCTTGTTTGTGCAGGAACAAAATCTCTTGGAAGAAATCATTCCCCAACTGACTTACCCGGAAAAGCTAGCTTTCCCTTTATATGATCTTCGCAAGGATTACGCTCAAATCGGTTGTCCGGAATTTATACCCTACCTGCGCCTCGGCGAGGAGGATTGTCAGAAAATTCTTGCCTCGCCTTTTACGGTTTATGACCGGGTTCACCATTTCCGTTTGATTCTATCGCGGACGGAAACCTACGCCGATGTCTTGCTTTACCTTTTGGATAATCATCCCTCGGATCTGACACTCGCGTATTTTGACGCCACGGATTCCGTCGTCCACCTTTTCATGCAGGAACGGCCTCCGCGGCGGCCCCAAGTCACCGATGAGGATTACGCTCGCTTTTCGAATGCGGTGGACGCCGTTTATGAAAGAATGGACCGCCTGCTGAAAGACGTCCTCGGCCGGTTGAATGAACAAGACACGCTGATCGTTTTGTCCGACCATGGCTTTCGAAGCGGGGAGGAACGATTGAAACGGTCTTCGTTGACCACGACGGGGCCGGCGGTTTCCTGGCATCGCGAGAAAGGGGTTCTCCTGGCGCGCGGCCCTTCGGTTCAACCCGGGGAAATCAAGGACGCTTCCGTTTTCGATATCGCGCCCACTCTATTGGCGATGCTCGGGATTCCGCCTTCGCTTGAAATGCCCGGGAAAATCCTGCCCGAACTCGTTGCGGGAAACACCAAGGTGGAATCGATTGCCCGGGCGCCGGATTGGGACGGGGATTACCATCCCCCCGAATTACCCGCCGTGAATGCCGCGTCTAGTGGCTTGGATCTTGAGCAATTGCAAGCGTTGGGTTACGTGGCGGCCGATGTCAAGCAAGAAAGCGGTGGGGCGTGGGAAAATGTCAACGATCATTACAATCTTTCGGTTTACTACGAATACCAGGGTGAATACGGCAAGGCCCTCCAGGAGATCGACCGGGCTTTATCCATCGATCCCGCCCACCGGAAAGCGTTGGGAACGCGCTGCCGCCTCTTGACACAACTCAAACAATACGAAAAGGCCGAGGTGGAAACCGCCCGGTTGGCGGTTCTCTTGAAACAGGAGATTGCCGGGGCGGAATCCGAACTGGCCAACACAATCCCCCCGGATGCCGCGAAAACCGATCTCCTCCGCTCGCGAATCGAAGGGGGAAAGATTGGACTTTCGGAACTCTACCACAATCAAGGCGAAATGGAGTATCAACAAGGCAATTTCGAGAAAGCCGTGGATTATTTTTCCCAATCGTTCGAACTCGATCCCGGCAATTTGGAAACCATGTACAATTTGGGAACCTGTTATGGAATCATCGGCCGATATGACCAATCCGTGGTAATTCTGACTGATCTATTGAAATTGGATCCCCATCACCGCAAGGCACGGCAAAGCTTGGCGGTGGCGTACCTGAGAACAAACCGGGGAGCATTGGCTCGCCCGCTTCTCGAAAGCCTCGCCTCGGAAACAACGGACGACGCAAACATCCAATATCTCCTGGGAGAGAGTTATCGAACGGAAGAGAATCTCGAAAAAGCGCGGGATCATTTTGAAAAAGCGCTGCGCATCGATCCCAACTTGAGCAAGGCAAGGCAAAAACTGGAATTATTGAATAAAGAGTAACTATGCAATTGTATGAAACGGTTTGCAGTGCTGCTTTTGAGCGCCAATGGCGCGGCATGAGTCTAGCCCAGGGCGTAAGCCCTGGGAAAAATTGGAGTAGGATGGGTTAGCACGTAGCACGTAACCCATCAAACCCACTACCTATCTACTCATTCCCCTCTCCCCCTGGGAGAGGGCCAGGGTGAGGGAGTTTCGTAGGGGCAGACCTGGGTGTCTGCCCGGATAACAGGACTGGATACAATGCTTTGCCCACCGTCAAGTACTCATTTCCCGGATGAACCATTTTTCTTTGCAGGCGGGTAATTTGATACGATTCACAAAAAGGCCCCAGCATCCCGTGCCGGGGCCTCTTCTTCATCCATTCTTTTAATCCAATCCTCGGCGGGCGGATTGGTCAATAGAGTTCCCATCGCCCGACGGGGGTGATTTCTTTAAATTCATTGGAAAACATCATGGTTCCGTCCAATTGCGGATTCCCGTTTTTGCTCCCCGAGGACCATCCGATCCATGCCCCCTGACCCTGAACCGTGGCCATGGTTGCGATGTCCCCGTCACGATCCATCAAGGTGACATCAAATCCGATGCCCCGGCTGTCGTTGACCGTGGGACCGATATCGAGTGTATCGGTGGCTTCCACGGGATCCACGCCGATTTCCAAGTACGTGAGAACTTTAAATGCCATTTCAAACTGGGAGGTATAAGGGCCGAACGGATTGTTCGGATCTTTCGGAGTCATGATCCATTTCGCTTGGGCATACGGAGGACGGCCGTCCAGCGTAGCCGTATTTAAGTTGGTGATCCAAAACGCCGTTCCCACCGCGAGGAAATTGCCGTTCGCGTCCATTTCCTGGCTGGTGTCGTATTCACCTCCGGTCCGGTCGATGTCGTTTTGGACGATCGCGTACTGGACATTGCCGTTTTCGGCATAGCCATACGCGCCCGTGTCGTCGTTGTCCCATTCCACATAAATCTCCAACCGGTCGTAAAACCAGGTATCGGCGGGGATCACGCCCTCGTTCCATTTGCTCAATTGCGATACGTTGATGTCGTTCTCGGTCCACCCGGCGATGTACACCTGGTTCGCCTGATCGTTCCACCCCACCATAAACCAATTATCCTGCGTACTGGTTCCCCGGGTTGTCACTTGATACCCTGGATAAAATTCCTCACAGGTCCGTTTCTCCAAACTGGACGGCCAATCGCTCAGATCGCCGTCCACCTTAATCGGCTGAATCTGATACGCCGTAACAGTCTTGGGATTGGTTCCCGATTCCGGATCGGTATGCGTTGGGGTTTGAGCGAATCCCAAACTTGCGACCAACGCCAGAGACACCAACGCCAGAGACAATGCGAGAACGGTTCGTTTCATTTTTCCCTCCTAATTGCCATAATTGAACGGATTATTCGCACTATTTTTATATCATGAGGCGTGTCTTATTGTCAATACAATTCTACAAAAACGAATTATAGAATTATTTATAAAAATCTATTTTGATAGAATTAGTCTCGGTGGAGATTTGCGCGGGGTATCGCAAAAAAGCCTACCCCCCGGCGGTG
>JAKPRU010000367.1 GCA_029557025.1 Candidatus Omnitrophota bacterium
CGCTTCACGAAGTGGCTTGAGAGGTAGGCAAACAGAAGGTAGCCCGTGAGGATCGCCACCTGAAAGAATCCCATGTGGGTGTTCGTCAAACCGAGATCCGTCTTCATGCCGGGGAGGAGGACCGTATAGGCAAAACGGCCGAATCCCAGCGCCGTGAGCTGGATCAGGAATCCCAGGGCGAGAATGACGACGAAACGTCTTTTTTCGTTTCCGTTATGTATCGCCATTCCCCTCCTCTTTCCGGTTCCGGCGGCTTCCCGCGTAAAGCTCATACTCCAGCAGCCGGCATTCGATCTCGCCGTTGAAAAAGGGGATGCGCCTGGAGGTTCGAAGTCCGACCTTTTTCCCCAACGCGGCATTGCCTGTAAAGAGGTATCCTCGATAGCCGCTGCAGCTCTGTTTGAAGAAATCCCCGATCCCGCGGTAGAGGTCGACAAGATCCGAAACATCGCCCGTTCGTTCGCCGTAAGGGGGGTTCAGGACGACCACGCCGCCCCGTTTTGAGACGGGCGTTTCCTGGAAGGGGCAGACGGAAAAGTCGATCCGCGCCTCGACGCCTGCCGTTCGTGCGTTCTGTCTTGCGGAGGCGACCGCCCGCGGATCGATGTCCGTGGCGGTGATCCGTGCCGCCGTTTCCTTCCGTGCGGCGTGCGCCGCCGACCGGACCTTCCGCCATGCAGTAGGGTCGAAACCGCGCAGATGAAAAAATCCGAAGTTGCCCCTGAGCAGGCCCGGCGCCCTGCCCTCGGCGAAGAGCGCCGCCTCGATCGCGAGCGTTCCGCTTCCGCACATCGGGTTCACGAAATCCTCCCGTCCGTTCCATGCGGTGGCAAGAATCACCGCGGCGGCCAAGGTTTCCTGCATCGGCGCCGCAAGCGGTATCTTCCGGTATCCGCGCCGGGAGAGGGGCTCCCCGGAGGTGTCGAGGTAGAGGGAAACCGCTTTTCCCTTCCAGAACACATGGACCACCGCCCGGTCGCGGTCGGGGCCGGAATCGGGCCGCAGGCCACAGTTTTCCATGATCCGGTCGACGATCGCGTCTTTGGCCTTCCGGTTGGCGAAACGGACATCGCGAATGGACGGGGTGTCTGCGGTCGACGTGACGCAGAGATAGGCGTGTTCCCCTCTTTCGTGAAGGATCTCTTCCCACGGGATGTTTCGCAGATTTCGGTACAGATCCTCGGGGTTCTCGGCCATGAAGTCCGTCATGTGATAGAGGACCCGATGGCCCGTCCGGAGGAGGACATTCAGCGGCATCGTGTCGGCGAGAGTCCCTTTCGTTTCGACGGCGGCCTCCTCCTCTTTGAGGACGGGAAACCCGAGGGCACGGACTTCCCCGGCAAGCCAGGGGGAGATTCCCTTGGGGCAGGTGATCAGGATTTTGCTTTTCCGTTTCCAGTCCGTCATGGGATTCACGAAAGTCCGGTTTTCTCTCCGGGATGATCGGGGTGGGCTTTCATCTCCGGCCGTTCCCGGATTCTGCGCTTGCGAGCGGCGGTTGATGTAACACAGACCGCCGGAAATGCAAAGGAAAGAAAGGGTTGTCTGCCCAAGAGACACTTGACATACAAGCCCTCTTTCCTCATACTCAAACTCAACAAATCGGAAACGGGTCCAATTTTCAACCTCATAACCATTTTGGCAGACTTTACGGCGCGGAGCCTTCCCTACCATCAAAGGAGAAAAAATGAAAAAAACGACAAAGTCCGATTTTATGAGGAAATTCACTTTATGGGCGGCAATGGGCAGTATCGCATTACTGGTCTTGGCAGGTTGCTCGAATAGCGATAATGGTCAATCCAATCCGGAAGTGAGCAAGCCTGTCCCGAATCCTTACCTCTCCTCCTCGCTTTACGGGATCACTCATATCGACTCTTCACAGAGCGACTCGACACCCTATGGACCTCCCGATGGAAGGTTCTCGGTAGACCCGTCCCAGCAGCCGATTGTCAATGGAGGGCTGATCACGATCATGACGTTGGCCGCTTCCGAACCTGACTATATGTGGGCGGTCAGCACGGATCGCGTCTCTTACGTGAACAAGCAATCCGGACAGTGGAGCCGCGTGTCCGCGCCATACAATGCGCCGGCCTATTATCCGGTCACGCCGCCTCTGGAATCCGTCCCCGATTCCACCCATCAGGCTTTTGGCGAGATGAGCGCCGTGGGGACGAATATTCTCGGGATGGATTTTAGACTGCGGCAGAATTACGGCGAGAACTATTTCTACCGGGTGCTGAACGGCAATTATGCGCTCGTCGATCGGGATAACATCCTCTATGCCAATTACGGCCAAGGCATTTATGCTTTTAAACTGAAAGACCCCCTCGATCCCTCACAAGGCATTGTCCTTCACCGGGAATTGGCGGATACCAGTGTGATTACGGGTGGGACTCAACAGACACGGATCGTGGGTCTTTCCCTGACCTATGACGGTTACCTGATCGTTGTTTTCTCGCAGGGCTTAACGATCATCAATCGCAATTTCGATGTTGATTCCGCACAATTTTATCAACTCGGCACGGGTTCCGAAAAAGTGACCAACTCCATCGCGGTCGATGAGAAAAACGGTATTTATGTTGCGACCAATCGCACCATGCGGAAACTGGTCTGGACAGGCACCGAGATTTCCGATCGGGAAGGCGATGGGGCCTGGTCGAGTCCTTATGATGCGCCGGAGGATATTCCGCCCGTGATCAAGTTTGACAGCGGCACGGGCTCCACGCCGACACTGATGGGATTCGGTGCCGATGCGGACAAACTGGTGGTCATCACGGACGGCGCCAAGCGAATGAATCTGGTGGCGTTCTGGCGAGATCAGATTCCTGATGACTTTGTCCAGAAGCCGGGTACCGCTTCACGACGGATTGCCGGACAGATTTCAGTCAATTGCGGGCTTCCCCAGACGACCGAATGGATTCAGTCAGAGCAGTCCGTAGTGGTGAGCGGCTATGGCGCTTTTGTCGTGAACAACATCCCCGAAGATACCGAGGCTCTATCCAGGGTCGCCGCAAATAAATTACTGGTGGTCTCGCTGATGGGGCCCGCCTATCCCACTTCCTACGGCGTGGAGCGCTTCCAGTGGGATCCGGCCATGGATGAGTGGCGATCGGTGTGGGTGCGCAACGATGTGTCGTCCACCAGCATGATCCCCGTTCACAGCCGGTTGAAAAATATGGTCCTGGTAAACGGGTATACCGACGAGAATGGCTGGGAAGTGACTGGAATGGATTGGGATAGCGGAGAAACACGGCATCAGACATTGTTTGGCCGGAAGAATTTTGGGAACGGGGCTTACGCACTCCTGGAGTATCTCGAAAACGGCGATTTGCTCTTCAATTCGATTGTGGGTCCGATGCGAGTGCATTATGATCGCTGACAGCAAATGAATATCCGGTGTGGGAAGGTTGTGTGCGGATATCGTCGTTCCTTAAAAAATAGTGTCAACGAAAACGGTTCGACTCCAGACCAATTATGGGCAGATGGATCATAGAAAGGAGTGTTTATGAAAACGATGTTGAGACTGTTACTTGTTGTCGGAATGGTTATTGTTCCGATTTTAATCCATGCAGAGCAAATCACGCAAACTCAGGCGCGTGTCAGTAACGATAAGCCTAAGGAGATTCTTGATAAAAAAGTGACGTCCGATAAGGAAAAGAAACCGGTTAGCAAAAACCCCCAGTTAGCCCAACAGCAGGTCGTTCCCGAACAATCAAAACCGACAATTGTTTCGAACAATACATGCAATCCCACCTGTATTTGCAATTGTTACCCACCAAAGTTTTATGCGGAGCCAATCACCCAAACTCAGGCACATGTTGGTAACGATGAGCCTAAGGATGTTCTTGATAAAAAAGAAACGGCCGATGAGGAAAAGAATCCGGTTGATAAAACATCCCGGTTTGACCAACAGCAAGTCGTTCCCGAACAATCAAAATCAACAATTGTTTCGAACAATACATGCAATCCCACCTGTATTTGCAATTGTTACCCACCAAAACCACATATGGAAAATGCCCGAGAACAATAGTCAGACCTCGTTCCCATGACAACCTTCTATGTCCCCCAATGGCCCCATATTTGTCTTTAGGGTCTTGTGATGTGCCTCTGTCCGGGTTCATCCCGGCGTCGACACCATAAGGAGGCCTAACCCGGAAACGGGCGAGGCCTCTGTCTGTTTTAACTTCTGGATTTCTTCTGCAACCAGAAGATGGCGGTGGATTTCGGGATATGGCTTTTGCAGATTTCTATCGATAACTTTCCAGCCTGTTTCCATACGATAGCAAGGTGGATAACACAAGTCCCGCATCGGATTATTTCACGATAACTGCTTGAAACGAGCAGATTTTGGCGTGATTTTTTTAGATGAAGGTGGTATTTGTTTTCTCTAAATGGAATATACGCCTATTCCCATAGACGAAACGAGACGGATTCCGAACCGATGGAAGAACAGGTCAAATCGAAACAGCGGGTTGCCGATCACGGCGAGGTGTTGACCGGGAAACGGGAGGTCAATGCCATGCTGGACCTGGTGAAGTCCGAGACCGAACGGATCGACTCGCGCTTCCTCGAACCCGCCTGCGGCACGGGCAACTTCCTGTCGGAGATCCTCGAACGCAAGCTTAGCGTGGTCGAGGCCCGCTACGGAAAGAGCCAACTCGATTTTGAACGCTATGCCATCCTGGCCGTGACCTCCATCTACGGGATCGACATTCTCGAAGACAACGTGCAGCAGTGCCGCCACCGGCTTTTCGGGATCTTCGATCTGAACTATTTGCGATTGTTCAAGAACAAGACCAACGATCGATGCCGCGAGTCCGTCCGCTACATCCTGGAGCGGAACATTATCCGGGGCGACGCCCTGACGCTCAAGACCGTAGGCGAGAAACCCGGCCCCATCGTCTTTTCCGAATGGTCCCCAGTCAACGGGAGCATGCTCAAGCGGCGGGACTTCACGTTCCACGGGTTGCTGGAACACGCTTCGATGCAGGAACTGCCGATCTTCTCCGATCTTGGCGAGGATGTGTTCATCCCCACGCCGGAAAAGGAATACCCGCTGACCCACTTCCTGGAGGTGGCCGATGTTGACCGACAGCAGCTATAACCCCGACGTGCTCACCTGCATCGCCAACCTCAGCAGCGACGAGGTCTTCACGCCGCCGCAACTGGCGAACCGGATTCTTGATCTGCTGCCGCCGGAACTCTGGGGCGATAAAAAAGCCACGTTTCTCGATCCCGGATGCAAGTCGGGCGTGTTCCTGCGCGAAATCGCCAAACGGCTGGACAAGGGTCTGGAGAAGCAAATCCCCGATCGCCGGAAGCGGATCAACCACATCTTCAAGAAGCAGCTTTACGGGGTCGCGATCACAGAGTTGACCGCCCTGCTTGCGCGCCGGTCTGTCTACTGCTCGAAGACGGCCAACGGGAGGTATTCCGTCTGCGAAGCCTTCGCCGACCCCGAAGGCAACATCCGCGCCGGGCGCGTGGCGCACGCCTGGAAGAACGGCCGTTGCGTCTACTGCGGGGCCAGCGAAGAGAACTACGGGCGGGGCGACGAGTTGGACAGCCACGCCTACGCCTTCATTCACACCGGCAAACCGGAGGAGATCTTCACCATGAAGTTCGATGTCATCATCGGCAACCCGCCTTACCAGTTGAGCGACGGAGGGTTCGGAGAAAGCGCACGGCCGATCTATCACCTGTTCGTCGAGCAGGCCAAGAAACTGACC
>JAKPRU010001264.1 GCA_029557025.1 Candidatus Omnitrophota bacterium
TGCGGGATAATCGGACCGCAAACTGTCTCAAATCGGCCGCCGGTCATGATTCGCGAAATTTCACCCGGCGTGGCCAACAGTCCGTTCTTGACAAACGGCGTGTTGTCGACAATATCGAAACGGTCGCGTTGCGATGGTGTATCGATCAACCGACGACGCCTGGGATACGCGGGCACGTAACCGGCATTCGCTCGACCCGGCGTCCCCGCGATCAACGCCATCCGCGCATTCTCGTTCGCACTGTCGGAGTTCCCGCTCAGGCGACCTCTTCCACACAGTTCAATTCCGTAAAAGTAATAATTGTCATCCAGCGTATTCATAATGTCCGGAGTTGTTTTCCGCATAATCATCCGTAAAACAATCAGCGGTTCCTGTTTCTCGGAACTATCCAGATCCCGATACAGATCCTGGAAACTCTTCCGAAGATCGACCGTGAACGCGGTGTCTCCATCCCGCAGTTTCGTGAACACATCAAACCCAAGAGGATTGAGCGAATTAGCCTCCAGCTCCGGTTGGTTGTAGGCTCCGTCTTCGCGCTCTTTTCCCGGATTGATCACCGTCAGGATGGGATTGGTCAGGACCTCGCCGACAATAGCCGGGAAAGAACCAAGTTCCTGGCACTTTCCGCGAACACGGAGAGTCAGATGGTCATCCACATCCGGATCGAATCCGGCCCGGATCAATTCGCGCAACCCCAACGTCCACGTATAGCGAACCAAGTCGCCCGGATACGCTCGCCCGCTCGGCGGAAGGTCCAGGGGACTGACCAGGATATTTGTGTAGTTCTCAAATCCGCCCGCCATCTGTTTGAATAACGTGCCGCCGCCGAATTCGGGACAACGTGCCGGACCGCCCCACGAATTCCCATCGGGGTCAAATCCTGTCGCCCCCGGATCCGGCGCGTCACCGACAAAATCCCATCCGCCCTGATAACGGCGGTCATCCAGGTTCGTTGCGGGATTCTCCGAAACAACCAGGGAGGGATTTGCGCTTAGGGACCGATTCCCATACAGCGTTACGGTCAGAGGGTTTCTCTCCTCTTCCCCCGGCTGCACGGCAAATGTCTCAATAGCGGCCTCTCGCGCCAACAGCCGCATTGTCGGCGTGAACCGCTGTGTATCCTGGTTTCGATCCGGCCGCTTCTCCGTTACAACTTGCGTCGGATCGCCTCGCTCGTAAGTTTCCATACCCCGGTATCCCGGCAAGGCAATTACATCCAACGAGGCAATTTCATAAAGAGGTTTCGCGGGATCCTCCACCGGCAGTCGAAATACATTGCCGGGGATATCCACCACCAGGTTGTTGAAGGTGGTCTTGTATTCAAAACGATCCACCTCGTTCCCTGCCGGATCGGTCAATGTAACCGTTTTCAAATCGTAATTGTCCGTCAGAATATCGTTCTCCCGATCGACCAGTTTGAAGGTTGTCGACTCATCATACGGGTTGTAACTAGGGGGAGAACTCTCTTTCGGTTTCGGTGCGAACGGCGGTGCCAGTACCGGCACATTCTCATCGAATGCGGGATAATTCGCTTTCGCCCATGTCAGGAATCCATCGCGATCATGGACCAGCAACAGATAGTTGTTGTCGATTCGGATATCGTCTTGTGTTCGGGTCCTTCCGGCCAATCCCCCACGCTCCGTGGGATAAGCCGCACGATCCCAGGGACGTCCCGGAAGAGGAATCCCGTTATCCAGAGCGGTCTCTCGACCGTCATCCTCTTCAAACAGCGGTTTGATTCTCGGGATAATCGGTCGCACACCATTCACCGTCTGCAGGATGTATTTTCCGTAAGGTGTGTTGACTGTCCATCCGGTTAAGTCAATGTCGTCAGGTGTCAGGTTCACTAATTCCAGGTATTGGGCCGACACGTTGATCAGCTCGATACGGTCGAAGGTCGTCATGTAATACCCCGCTGTGGGGGGATTGGCCTTAATCTGGACGGTCAGACGACCATCCGAACCTACTGTTGCCCGGAAACTGGTA
>JAKPRU010000407.1 GCA_029557025.1 Candidatus Omnitrophota bacterium
GTCATTCCGAGGCGGATATTAACAGGCTCGTCAGGCAATTGCCCAGGGTCCGTCGAGTCTTGGGATGCTACCTCGAGAGTATGTAACCCTCGAGAGAAGTGCTGTGTTCCCCCATGACATCCCGACGGTCGACAAGGGGGATAAGGAGTTATCCATTTTCGCAATAGTTGAAGGCAGCGGTAATCTGCGTCCGGCAGGAAAGAATTTAGGTTGAAGTGGAACGATGCCAGGCCAAGCGCTATCAAGAAGGTCCTTTGCGGACACCGTGAAACCGTCTTCCCGGTGACTAACAACGGCCAGGCGCCGGTTCTTGAAGTAGAGTCACTCTGCGTGGCCAGCCCCGGTTTCGCCACCGGCGAGCTGGTCCTTGAGCTCGACGATCCCGCCTCCCCACGCATTGCGATCCCCTATTCCTACATGGTCCGGAAATGAAAAATTCACATCCCTCGGCCCTGTCCCCGAGGACGGGGAAAGGGAGAATTTGCTTGGATTCCAGCTTGCGCCGGAATGACGGGGATAGATCACGTCTTCATCACCCCTGGATCCAGGCCCATGTACAATGTCCCGGTGTCCACCGGAATACCGAGGACCTTGAGCGCCATAAACAGCTGCATTTTGTGGTGGATCTGGTGTCCGTACAGGACCCCGATACTGAGCATTTCGATGGTCCCCTTCGCTCCCCAGGGCGTTTCCGCCAATTTGGTTTCAAAATCCGCCTGGCTGAGCAACTCATACGAATCCCGGACTACTTGATGCGCCTGCCGGATTTTCTCCATCAATTCGCTCTTGCTCGCACTGACCGGCTTATCCCGGTCCTCGGAGTGCATTGGCCACTCGCCACTGACAAGGTTCCGACCGAGGTACTCCATCGAATCGGCCAGATGCGCCAGCAATCCGCTCAGGCTCATCGTGTTGGGGATCGGCGATGTGTACAGCCGGTCGTCCGGAATCAGGGACGCCAGTTTCAATGTGGGTTTCTCCAGGGCATTCATCAATGACACGAAATCTTCTTTTTTCATGGCGATTCCTTTCGGTCTGTAATTTTCAGGCGGGGCGCAGGAGAGTGTCTGAAAAAAGCCTGGAAAGAAAGCGCCGGCCTCTCCGCCAAGATTGTCGGAGATACAAAGGAGTTGAATCGACTCGACTTGTCAACCCCAGCCTTGAGCGGGCAATTCCGGACCTCTTGAGACAGTCTCGCAGGTCGCCTCTTTTAAGTATACCGCGACAGGGAACCCTGCGGGCAGGTCTGGCACCTCCCGCGAAATGCCGCTCGCCTGCTTTCCGTATGCTCTTCTGATAATGTATAGAAACCTCCTCGGTCTTCAATAACAGGAAGGAGAAACAGAAAAATGCTTCGCGTATCGGTCCTTCTTCTTTCGATGGTGTGGATCGCCGGGTCGGTTCACGCCCAGTTCGCGGTAAACTGGAATGAAAATCGCCTGTCGAAAATCGAGAGTTTTTCATCCCGGGACCGTATTGCAGGAACGTACTATTTCTACTGGTACGATTATCCCGATGAGCATTTCTATGATGACGCTGCCCGCGAGGATGATGCCCTGCAGGATCATTTCCCGGAACCGGAAATGGTGAGCTATAACTCCGTCGCCTGGCATGAGCGGGAACTTGCGGATATCGCGGCAGCGGGAATTGATTTCATCCTGCCGGTATATTGGGGGACATTGGATAACTATTTTTCCGTCGGCACGTGGTTCAGCGTACGCGGCCTCGGGCCGCTTCAGCGGGCCATTGAAGAACGCCAACGTCGGGGGGAGCCTGTCCCGAAAATCGGTCTGTTCTATGACACCTCCACCCTTCTCGCGGGAGTCCGCAGAAAATCCGGCGAACCGGCGAAGCCCGACCTCACTGCGCCGGAAGGAAAAGACCTTTTCTATCGCACCATCCGGGATTTCTTTCAACAGATTAAACCCGAACACTGGGCGGCCATTGACGGAAAACCCATCGTTGTGCTGTACGGGTCCGGATTCGCCTCCGGGCACGACCAATCCACGGCGGAATATGTGTATGAGCAGTTCGCATCCGAGTTTCACGGCGTTCGACCGTATATCATCCGAGAGGTTTCCTGGAATATGAAAACGGAGAATGTCTACGCCTGGGGAGCCGCGCTGGCCGGGCCGAGTTTTCACGGGGTGGCCTGTGTCGGGCCGGGCTATAACGACAGCGCCGTTCCCGGACGCTCCACCCCCATCCGCGACCGTGAAGAGGGCAATTTCTACAAATGGGGATGGCTGCAAGTGTTGCGCAGCGATGCCCGAATTGCTCTTATTGAAACCTGGAATGAAATGCACGAGGGAACGGATGTCTGCCGATCCAAAGAATACGGAGATCAGTACATCCGCCTGACAGCGGAATTCGTGAATAAATTCAAGAACAACGAAAGAGTCGCGGATGAAATTGTATTAAAATATCCCGATCCGCTACCGAGACCGTGGTCGCAAATCGGGAAGGAGTATGCAAACGCCGAATCTGTACAAATACGTCTTGAGGACGGTCTGAAGGAGCAAGGGCTTTACCTGGTACGCGGTCAACCCGACGGGCCGGTGTCTATCGGCGAGCGGGCCGGGCGGTCTTGCTTGTTTTCACCGGAAACGAAGAATACGACATATCTTTACTTTTCCATTGCCGATCCGTTTACCTTCGAGGAAAAACATCCCATGGAGATCCGGGTGACCTATCTCGACACGGGTTTCTCGCAATTCCTTCTGCAATACGATTCGCACGACCGCAAGGCCACCCTCAACGGCGTGTACAAAGACTCAACTGTGGTTCGCTGTGAGAATAGCGGTGAATGGAAAACAGCGATTTTTCCATTGACGGATGCTCGATTTGTCAATCGCCAGAACGGGGCCTCCGATTTTCGTCTCGCGATTTTCGCGGGATCATTGGCGGTCTCTGAGATTTCGGTCCGCAAGAGGAACTGAAATACTTTCACAGAGATCCCTCTCTCCATTCTTGGAGAAAGAGCCGGGAGTTGAGAACAGCGGCATCGCCACGTTGTCGGCGGATTTCGGTCACCGTCACAAACCAAACAGAACCAGAAGTCCGAGCGGAATCGTGTAATAGGCAAATACGTGAAATCGCTCTTTCCGAACCAGCAACACGAGAAACCAGAGAAACAACAGACCGGAAAGAAAGGCGGTCACCGTTCCGGCTACGGCGGGGATTAACGCGACCTGTCGGGTGGTTTCCATGGCCTCCAGGAGTGTAGCGCCTCCGATCGCCGGAACCGATAGAAGAAACGAGAACCGGACCGCCATTTCTCTCCTCACACCGAGGATCAGCGCCACGGCAATCGTTGTCCCGGAACGGGACAGACCGGGGATAATCGCGAATCCCTGCGCCAGACCGATCTTCGCGGCTGTCCTGAATGACAAATCGGACGGGTTCAACTGCTTTTTGGCATTCTTGGCCGCCAGCAAGAGAACCCCTGTCATGATGAGTGCGAATCCCACCGCCGGCAGGCTGTCAAACAGCAATTCCAGGATGTCCTTGAATATCAGCCCAAAAACCCCGGTTACAAGAGTTCCGATTAAAATATACGTTAGAAATGCGACCGGCTGGCTTAGTTTCCTTTCTTTTTTGTCGGTCTTGAAATACATCACGTATTCTTTCGGCGCGTCCAGGATTCCTTTTAGTAGAATCTTCAGATCCGCTCGATAAAACAGCAGCACCGCGAGCAAAGTCCCCACATGCAACAGGCAATCGAAAAACAGGTACTGTGCCCCGCCCGGAAGCCCCAGAAGATGCTCCAGGATTTTCAGATGGCCCGAACTGGAAATCGGAAGGAACTCCGTCAGCCCCTGCACAAACCCGAGAATAACCGCTGTCGCTATCGTCAGTTCACTGGATATTCTCTTCTGCCTTTTCTCAAGAGAATAAAGGTCTTCAGGGCGCTCATATTGTTTCTCGTCAGTCTCGTGAAACATCCCATTCCAGGTGACTTGGGAAGGAAACGGCGAATATCGGAATCCCGAAAGCCATTTATGTCGAACACGGAAATCGACCGGATGCCACAGAAACACTGCCGCACAATCGAGGCGAAGCAAATCCTCTGCTTTTAGATATAAGCGGCTCCGGTCCCGGTATCCGGGAGTCATATCCGACTGTTTCACAATCTCATCGTAGTCGGGATTTGCGTATCGGGTCACGTTGCGCCCCCCCGGAACTCCTTCCGGGATCAGGAAAATCGAGAGCATCTCGCGCGGGTCCGGTGACAGGGTATTCACCGAAAGGATCGCAAGATCGAAATCACCGTTCTGCAAAGATTGTTCGTACTCCGGTTGTTCGAGAAGACGGATATCGAGGGATACCCCAATGGCCGCCATATCCTGCCGGATGTGTTCCGCCGTTTGGCTGAAAAGTGTCCCGGCAGGCGAGATCAATATCAACACAGGCCAACCGGAACCGAGGTTCTCATCCGGCGAAAGCGGTATTTCCGGCAAGCGTGAGACATGGGAAACATGGATCAGGTTTCGGGGCAGCAATCCTTCGCACGCAACCACCAAATGCGCCCCGATGTCGTTCGCGATCCGGCTGGGATCAATTGTCTCCCTGATTTTCCGCCGTACCCGAAGATTCTGAAATAGCGGTTTTCTGAAATTAAACCCGAGCAGCGTGGTAGAGGGATGTGTCGCCGAAATAATCTGCTCCCGATAAGCCGGATTCTGGAGCCACTTGGCTCGCTGTTCCGGAACCGGGTCAATCAACGCCACGGATTCGTTGAGAAAAAGCCGTTCGATCTCTTCTGAATCATTCACTATCTGAAACCGGAGTCGCTCGGTGCGGATAAACGCGCGCGCGGGATGGTTTTCTTTGGCCTTGAGGACAATCTCCCGTGTCGGATCAATGGATTCCGGTTCCCAAGGCCCGCTGCCCAACCGAGCCAGTGGAAACTGCGCCGTGGCATCCCCGATAGCCGCCGCGCTTTCCGTCGCAGGCAGAATGCCTGCTGCCGGAAGCGAGAGG
Organism: Candidatus Omnitrophota bacterium; assembly: GCA_029557025.1. GTDB lineage: Bacteria > Hinthialibacterota > Hinthialibacteria > Hinthialibacterales > JAKPRU01 > JAKPRU01. The sequence goes on from JAKPRU010000407.1 coordinate 4,984, forward strand.
CCGTGCAGAAACGGCGCATAAGGATCGGTCAGCCGAAAACGGATTGTGCTGGAGTCGATCTCTTCGATCCCCACAATCCTATCGAGGGCAATCGGGTCCGCCGGGAGATTCTTGATCTGATCCTCTTTCGCCCTCGCAAAATCCGATGCGCCCAGGATGGGCTGAATCATCCACCCATACGGCGATTGGGTCAGCGGATCCATCAGCCGCTCGAAGGAATACCGGATATCCCGCACGGAAACAGGCCGACCATTCGAGAACCGGACCTTGGGATTGATCTGGAAGAAGAATATCAGTCCGTTCGGCGCGGCAATTTGACGCTCCAATTCCAGATCGGTCCAATTTTCCGGGTTTATGCCCGCCGGGCAATCCGGTTCGACTGCCAATTCCGGGTCCAGGATTCCATCAAGATTGAGCCGGACAAGGCGGCTATACAGAAGCGTGCAGAGAATCCGGTCGAGCTCGCTGTCACAGCGTGCCGGGTCCAGGGTAAGAGGCTGAGGTAAGAAAGCAAACGTCAGTTCGCTTCCTTCGGGCGGTCCCGAAGCGCAAGCCCCCAACAGAATAAGACTGACGGCAACCGTTGCCGGCCAAAGCCGCGTCTGCAAACGTGACCACATCTTCGTCCGATCTTCCGGATTCACAGAAGCATTCTCCGACAACTCATAGAACAATGGAGACCATTCCTGCACGGCAAAGCCCCAGTGCGGGCTTGAGTGTAGCACAATGTCGGAAAAGCAGGCGTGTCCACCCTCCAACGGCGGCCCATAAGAAATAAATAAGATCCTTTACTATCCCATGGCCTTGTGACAGCTTCATCGGCAACCGTTCAAGAGATTTCTCTTCTCGTCCATCGTCGATTCTCTCCTGAAACAATAACAAATACGAATAGTCTATTTTAACGCGAATACGTTGATTCGGCGAAAGACTTCAAAACACCGCCCATCTTCTTGAAGCGTTTCCTGAAGCATACGTTCCACAATCCGACTGCGAAATTCAAGGCGGTTTTCCTCTTGAAGCAAAGGCAAGAAAGGAACCAGATTCGGCTGGTCGATCCACCGGATCATTTCCTCCGCATCGGCAAAATAACGATCGGCTTCTTCTTCCCATATCCGAATTTCCCGAAAGGTAAATCGAGATAATAGACCGGCATATTCTTCGCGGGACGGCATGAACCAGGGCCATTCAAATCGCTCAAACCGAACGGCGAATTTCTTTTCCTTCATAACTTCTTCCACAATACGGATGAATGTCGCACAGTTCCCTTCCCCCGCAAAATTGAAACGGATCCGTCCTTTTTCCTTCAGGATTTCCCAGACACGCGAGAGAAGCCGGTTGTGGTCTTTGATCCAATGCAGCGTGGCGTTGGAAAAAATCAGGTCGAATTTTTCGGGCAAATCCAGATGATTGATGTCCATGAGTCGAAAGACAAGATTGGGCTTTCTCTGTTTCTCCGCCGTCTCGATCATCCCTTTCGAGGCGTCGATACCGATTACCCGACCATTGGGAACCATCAAAGCCAGCTGAGCGGTCAACACTCCATCCCCGCAGCCCAAGTCAAGAACCGTCTCATCTCCACGTAACGGCAACTCGGAGATGATTCGGTTTCCCCACTCTTTCTGGTGTTTGGAGGCTTGGGAGTATTTTTCGCCGTCGAACTCAAAAGTCATGATCGTGAGAATCCATAAAAAGAAAGAGATTTTTTGCAGGCCAAAATCATGGGATGATTGTAGATGGCTGGATTCCCACACAAAAGAGGAATAGGAAAAGAAATCCCGCATCCTCTCTGGATTTACGTTGATCACCGCGAGATGTTGAAAGACGCCAATATCGACGCGCTCTCGATTACCGCTCCCGACCATTTGACCGTCAGCGGCATCGTGATAGATTCATTGGCAACGCTCCAAGAGAAAGAAAAACGTGAGTGTCTCGCTCAAGAGCCTTCACATTGATTGAACTCCTGATTGTCGTGGCGATTATTGGAATTCTGGCGGCGATTGCGGTACCCAATTTCCTCAACGCGCGAGTTCGGGCGCTCGTGGCTCGAACCTACGCCGATATGAAAGCCGTAACACATGGCTTTGAATTATATCGCTTGGACCACGGGGATTGGGTGCCGGATTATGATGGGATCGGGATGGGACAGGGCAATTCCGAGGTGCGAACGTACAGGGCGCTGACCACACCGGTGGCCTATCTCTCCAGCATTCCATTGGATGTATGGATCTCGAAAGAGGATTTTGTTCGTCTCTTCAACAAGAGTGAAAAGTACTATGAGTATTATGGTTACAACTCCGGCGGTCAGGAACGGCTGGATATTTGTGCGCGGTACGGGATCGGCTATGTAATCCGCAGCTTGGGACCGGATCGAGCCGCCCAATGGGGTGGAGATTTCCTGAATATCGGCTTGAGGAACCGGTATTACGCGTACGATCAGACGAACGGCCTCCTTTCCTCCGGAGATATTATCGCCACCAACCGGGGAGTGCCGGAATGAGTGCGGATCCCCTGAAGCCTGCCAACTGGCATTGACCATTTCGGAAACCCTTGATACCCTGCCTGTAGATCGATAGATGGGTCCTTAGCTCAGTTGGTTAGAGTGCTTGCTTGACATGCAAGAGGTCACTGGTTCAAGTCCAGTAGGACCCATATCGAGGAGCAAGCCGGACCGTATGAAATGGACCCATTCGGGGGTCAGAACTGTTCCGGGCGGGTCGATTGCGTTTAATCGATTCCTGATGTAAAATGTTGTTGTCAGGTCGGGTACCGAGATCCGGTCCCGTTGAGTAGTATATCATTCGTACAAAACCCCGGGCTTGTGCCCGTTCATACCATAACAAGATCGCAGGGGGACGCCGCGATTAGGGGCCGAACACGTACCGATTTTCGCCGGGATCGATTCCGGGATACGACTCGTGTGAACGAGTTGATCCGGGACAAGGAAGTCCGGCTGATCAATCAGAACGGCGAGCACCTTGGGATTGTTCCCATTGCGAAAGCTCTCGGGTTGAGTGTGGAAGCCGGGCTGGACCTGGTTGAGGTGGGCGCAAAATCCATCCCACCGGTCTGCCGGATTATGGATTACGGCCAGTACAAGTACGAACAGGCCAAGAAACAACGAGATGCCAAGAGAAAACAGCGGCTGATCACTCTGAAGGAAATCAAGCTCCGACCTCGGATCGATCAGCATGATTACGAGTATAAAATCCGTCACGCACGGGATTTCCTGGAACACGGAGACAAGGTCAAATTCGTGGTCCAGTTTCGCGGGAGGGAGATTGCGCATAAAGAGCTGGGGCAGGCCGTTATCAATCGGGTCATCGAAGACCTGAGCACGGCAGGCCAACCGGAGGCCGAAAGTCGGCAGGAAGGTCGCCTCTTAGTTTTGGTTATGGCTCCTCTTCCCTCGTCCCGACGAAAGAAAAAGCCGGAAGACGAAGAAGAAAAACCGCAAACCTCTTC
>JAKPRU010000410.1 GCA_029557025.1 Candidatus Omnitrophota bacterium
TGGCAGGAAAGCCGGATCGGTGCATGGGTGAACCTGCTGTCGGTCTTGGTGATCGCCTGTCCCTGTGCCTTGGTCCTGACAACCCCGATGGCCACCACTCTGGCCGTGGCACGAGCCGCGCGGGAAGGAATCCTGATCTCCGAAGCCGCCGCGATTGAGAAGATCTCCAATGTCAATGTCTGTATCTTCGACGAGACGGAACCCGCGGAGACGGGCGAGTCGCATTCTTACTCCGACCCGGATTGGAGCAAACGCGATATCTATACATTGACGGCGGATAGAACAGGCCCATCAACCGCCCTGGCGGAAGTGCGCGACGTTCAAACAACAACGACTACTACCGCAACACTTTCCTCCCGAATCATAGCCATCTGCACACAATTACAGGCGAAAGGCCTTCGAACTGTTCTTTTGACAGGCCCGTCTTTCTTTACAGGCAAAGAGAAAATCTACCCGCCGGCGATTGACGGGTTCTACGCAGGGATTTCATCTCAGGAGAAAGCGGAACTTCTGCGTTCATACCGGGAACAGGGATATGTTACGGCCTGCGTCTCGGAATATCCCAGCGCGCCCGTATGGGCGTCGGATGCCGATATCCGGTTCACAATCGGCGCGAACTACAAAGAGGATCTATTAACCAACCCGGTCACGTTTTTGGGAACCGACCTGGAACGGCTTCCCTGGCTGATCGATCTTTCTCGTCGTGTGCTCCGAACCGTGAATTGGAACCTGGCCTGGTCCTCATTTTACAGCATTGTGGGGATGTTCGCCGCGGCGGCGGGGATGGTGGACCCGGTTCTTGCTGCCGGGATCATGCTGCTCGGAAGCAGTCTTGTCGCAGGAAATACCGCACAGCTGCACAATTACCCCGGCCCATCGGAAAGTCATCCTTACACAGAACGGTAGAACGCAAAAATAAGAACCCTTGTGATGGCCGCGATCCCTCCCTACAATGTATTTTTTGGGGAAAATCCGATTTTATTTCGAATTGTCGTGCTTTTTTCACGGCAATGATCTCACAGTATGTCCTCCATTTATCCTGATTCTGCGGGTCGCGCTGCGGGAAGAAAGAGGACCGTCCGGAGTAAGAAGATATGTCTGTTGTGATTACCGTCGGCAGCCAATGGGGCGATGAAGGAAAAGGGAAGATTATCGATTATCTCTCCGAACAGGCCGACATTGTGGTTCGCCACCAGGGAGGAAACAACGCCGGACATACCATCCGCGTGGAGGGCGTGCAACACATTTTTCACATCATTCCCAGCGGCATTCTTCATCCGGAGAAGGTCTGTATTGTCGGCAATGGCGTAGTGATCGATCCCGCCGTCATCCTGCAAGAGATCGACAGTCTTCTGTCTCATAACATCAGCGTGGAACCGGATCGGCTGAAAATCAGCGGACAGGCGCATGTCATCATGCCGTATCACAAGTTGCTGGACAGCCTGGAAGAAGAGCGAACCGGGGGACGCTTGGGAACGACCCGGCGCGGGATCGGCCCGGCTTATCAGGACAAGGCGGCTCGCATCGGGATTCGCTTATGGGACTTGATTGATCCGGATATCTTCCGGCAGAAACTGTGCTATACCCTCGAGCAAAAAAATCGTCTCATCACCGGCGTGTACGGAAGCCAAGCTCTTCAGGAAGAGAAGATCATCGAAGAATATAGGGCTTACGCGGACCGCCTCCGGCCGTATGTGTGCAACACGGCCGAATTTCTGGAAATCTCTCTTGCCCGACAGAAACGGATTCTTTGCGAGGGGAACCAGGGAACATTGCTGGATGTCGACCATGGCACCTACCCGTATGTTACTTCCACATGCACCATTGCCGCAGGCGCGGCCACGGGCGCAGCAATCCCACCCTGGCGAATCGACCGGATCCTGGGAATCGCCAAAGCGTTTCAAACCCGTGTGGGGGAAGGTCCGTTTCCGACAGAGTTGACCGGCGAAATCGGCAACCGTCTCCGCAGCGCCGGGCCTGTCGGTGAATTCGGGTCCACCACCGGAAGGCCGAGACGATGCGGCTGGCTCGACCTGGTCTTGCTTCGCTATGCCGTCCGTGTCGGCGGGATCAATGCCCTCGCAATCACTAAACTCGACGCGGTTGGTGAAATGGACCCCATCCAGGTTTGTGTCGCTTATGACTCGCCGGATGGCGAGCAACGGACATTCGATGGGAATGCGAATCGCTTCGACAAGATCACACCGCGCTATGTCTCATTTCCCAGCTGGAAACAGGACATCAGCACAGTCCGCCGGTTTGAAGACCTCCCCCAGGAGGCCGCGAACTATGTCCGCTTCATCGAGGAAGAAACCGGTGTACCGGCAGTCATTGTCTCCGTCGGACCGGAACGCGGCGAAACAATCTGTCGCGAAGATCTGTTTTCCCGCTAGACCGGCCGTGCAGTCAGACCCGGAATCCGACCGGGCCTTTTCTTCCATTTCTTGATAAGGACCGCCTCAGAAAACGGTAGAGTTTTTTCATTCTGTTCCTGCCACGAAGCCAGTTACCGGCCTTGCGATAAACCGCCATAATTCGCGAATTCTCAAACTCTGCCAGTCGTCGGTGCAGCTCGTCAATATATTGGTCTTTATGAGCCACCGGATTTCCGCCCTGATAAGTTGTCCGGTAAAAATTCGTGACAATTTCTTCCAGGATTTCGGGATTCTCCCGCAGATACCCATCCTTCGCCAGCCCCATCAAATGCTCCTTTGTAAAACCGTCAAACTGCGCCAGGGTATGCAGATATTCCCAGAAAATGTATTCCGGCTTCATGATCGCCTGGTAGGCATGGACGCCCTTCGGACGTTCCAGCTGATCCAGAATCCCCTCCTTCATCGCGATTTCCGTAATCACGTAGTTGTCGTAATAGGCCATCGGATTGATCTTGATAATCCCGAACGGCCTTGGAAGATCGCACAGGAGCTCCAGCGTTTCCACATTGTCTTCTTCACGGACCAGCGGATTATAGCCGATAAAATCCACAAGCAGCTTCGCGCCGGTGTCCAGGATGTTCTGCGCCGTCTGAATCGTTCTCTCTTTCGTATGCCGACGATTCAGTACCTCTTTCAAAACCCGCTGACTCCCGGACTGAATCCCCATAATCAGGTAATGTAATCCGGCTTTTTGAAGAAGCGCCAGGTTCTCCGGATCGCCGACATTCGGATGGGTATATCCGAAAAAAGGCAGTCCGACCCGTTCCGCATACAAAGGCGAAAACTCCCTGATCCAGGCCTTGTTTGCCGGAAGCACATCATCATAGAACTCCACCCGTTGGAGGGGCCATGGCCAGGTTTCGAGCCGATATTCCAGTTCCCGAATTACATTTTCCGGTGACCGCTGACGAATAATGCAATCACCCTTGTAGATTTTGCGGTAATGCCCGCTGCAGCAATAACTACAGGTAAACGGACAACCCCGCGCGCCCATAATCATGAAATTGGTGTACAGATGGCTGTGGGGCGGATAAAGAGCCTCCGATATCCGATCGTTCAGAATCAGCGTTTTGTTCGCCGGCTCAAAATCCGGGAACGGGTACTTATCCGGATTCTGCTCCAGCTTCATCACCGGATTCCGGTAAATGGTACCGTCCCGGTTCACCCAGATACTGGGGATGCAGGTGATGTCTTTCCCCCGGTCCATGGCATTCACCAGGTTCAGCAGAGGATATTCGCCTTCCCCCACACAAAGCATATCCGTGTATGGAATGTTTGTTTCCGGGTTGATGGTCGAATCGACCCCACCCCAGATGACCGGAACGCCAAGCCGTTTCCGGATCTGTTCGGTCAGAAACTGCGCCACTCCGAAATTGATGGAAGAAAACGAAATCCCCACGAGATGCGGCTCCTGTTTCCGCAACAGGTCCAGGACTAATTCCAGTTCGGTGCGGGATACATAACTTGCGTAAGCATAGTACCCGCCTTCTTCCTGACGTTCCGGGGGCGGGACATCTCTGGGAGTGATAAACTCCACACCTTTAAACAGAATCACGTGTACCGAATGACCCTCCCGCTGCAAAAGCGCGGACATATACCGAACCCCAAGACAATACTCATCATACATACTGATTAAGGTCACTCGTTGCATTGCTTCATCCGAAATCGGTTGTTCCTCTAAACCGGACTCCTCTGAGAGAGAATGTGTTTCAGATAGACTTGTTTACCTCCACGAATTTCCGATTTCGGCGCGTATTCTCGCGACAATTCAAGACCGTTCTGCACGGCATACAGATCGATCTCCCATCCGGCAGTTTCCGAATTCGGTGCATTCGAATAGACACGATTGTTTTCTACCCAGATACTCACAGGACCCCTCTACGCCGTTCGTCGTTACGGAATCTCGTTACCCAGAATAAAATCCATGGCGAGAGAACTCTGATACAGACTGGCCATCGGATACAGGCGGCTCGGCGCAACCTCGACAGTCAGGGGGCCTTCATAGCCGATCTTCTTCAATTCCGTTGTCACCGCAGGAAAATTAACATCGCCTGCCAGTAACGGAACAAAACCGTTTATGTTCCCCACGGCGCAACTGAAATCCTTTACATGAACCCGTACAATCCGTTCGCCCAGTATGGGAATATAGTGTTCGGGATATCCGGTGAGAAGGCAATTGCCGACATCGAAGTAAACTTTGACGAATTCGCTTCCGACGGCATCGACAAAATCGCGAATCTCGTAAGGCATCTGAAGAATCTTGGCCCAGACATTCTCCACGCCGATACAGACTTTGTGTTTCTCTGCCGGGGGAGCAAACTCCTTCATTGTATCCAGGGCGAGCCGATACGCGCGTTCATAAGGGATTGCGGGCGGACCGCCGATCCCCTCCGCCACATTGGCCGGGACGACCAGAATGGCTCCCACACCCATCCAGGAGGCAAGCTGAATGTGTCGTTTCAGAATGGATTTCGCCTTGGCGCGGATTCTCGCATCGGGACTGGTGAAATTGTATTTCCAATAAATCCCGCCCGCGATACTGCTGATTTCCAGTTCGTGCTTTTCGGCGGCTCTCGCAAATTCCAGGGCTTCTTTCTTGCCGGTCTCCAGGCTGATCTCGCCGGTTTCTTCAATAGCCAACTCGATGGATTCAAAACCGGCCTTCTGCGCCAGCCGGAATTGATCGGAAATCGATGTTCCGGCGGCAAAGCACCACGTGTTGATTCCTTTTTTCATCGGCGTTCCTCTACTCAGGCCAACTGGCAGATCTCGGTAGACATATCGTCCATATACCGCTCCGCGATTTTCTGGGTGATCCGGAGAGTAACGTTATCGCTGTAATACTCCATCCATCGGTCCAGGCTTTCGACCTTGTAAATGATGTGCATCTCGCGGCATCCGGCAAAGGGAAAAGCGAAAATCGACTCGGAGGGTTTCTGGACCCCGCAGCGCTCCATGATGGGGGCAAGTTCCTTCTCAGCGCCCCGAAATGCCTGGATCAGCTCATTGCCGCTGACCCCATCCTGCATTCTCCAATGTTCAATAATCAGATATTTATAGTCCGCCACAATTCATCTCCTTTGCCGTGCCGGTACCATGCACAATTGTATGTTGCTCTGCGGAGAGCCTCCATTGAGCGAGCTGTGCCTTCGCATTTCGGGCGAATGGGGATCAGTTCACAAGGGCCGTCGAAAGCACGGAGTCCATGTTTTCCACAAAAGTCACCTGGAGCTTTTTCAACACGTCCTCGGGCAATTCCGCGAGATCTTTTCGATTCTCCGCGGGTAGAATGATATGGTCAATGTTTTCCCGGTGAGCGGCAAGAACCTTTTCCTTGATTCCGCCGACCGGCAAAACCCGCCCGCGCAAGGTGATCTCTCCGGTCATGGCCAGATTTCCACGCAGCGGTTTCCCCGTCAACGCGGAGATCAGCGCCGAGGCGATGGTGATCCCGGCGGAAGGCCCGTCCTTGGGAATCGCCCCTTCGGGGACATGAACATGGATGTCAAACCGTTTGTAGAAATCCCGTTCCAGGTGAAGTGTCCGGGCGCGGGACCGCGCGTAAGTGAGCGCCGCCTTAGCGGATTCCTGCATCACTTCGCCCAGTTTCCCGGTCAGCAGCAACTGCCCGGTCCCTTCCACAATCGATACTTCCGTGCTCAACACCTCGCCGCCGGTTTCGGTATAGGCCAGACCTGTGGCAATGCCGATTCCATTGGCATGATCGTGCTCCGAACGCCGGAATCTGGGGATACCCAGAAGATCGTTGATCATATTCCCGCTGATCTTCGTGCCTTTTTGCAGACCCTTTTGCGTGGCTTTCTTGGCCAGTTTCCGGCAAACGCTGCCGATTTCCCGCTCCAGATTCCGCACGCCCGCCTCACGGGTGTAGTCACGCATAATGGTCAACAAGGCCGGACGGGTAAACGAAATCTCATATTCCCCAATCCCGTTTTCCTTGATTTGCTTGGGAATGAGAAACTCTTCGGCGATCCGGATCTTGTCGTGCTCAGTGTAGCTGGGGATTTCGATCAATTCCATGCGGTCCCGCAAAGCCGGAGGAATCGGGTGCGGCACATTCGCCGTGGCGATAAACATGACCGATGAAAGGTCGAATTCCACTTCCAGGTAATGATCGCTGAACGTGTTGTTCTGTTCCGGGTCCAGAACCTCTAACAGCGCCGCCGAAGGATCGCCCCGAAAGTCCACGCTCATCTTGTCGATCTCATCCAGCAGGAAAACCGGATTGCGAGACCCGGCTTTCTTGAGAGACTGAATAATCCGGCCCGGCATGGAACCGATGTACGTTCGGCGATGACCACGAATTTCGGCTTCATCGCGGACTCCGCCCAGCGAGAGGCGAATGAATTTCCGGCCTAGGGCACGCGCAATGGACCGTCCTAAAGAGGTCTTTCCAACTCCCGGAGGGCCGACGAAACAGAGAATAGGACCTTTCAGGTCCTTCTTCAGCTGCCGCACCGCAAGAAATTCCAAAATCCGTTCCTTGGGCTTTTCCAGCCCATAATGATCGTGATGCAGAATCTTCTCCGCCTCGTTGATATCCAGGCAATCCGGCGTCGTGATCGACCACGGAAGATCGCACAGCCAATCCAGGTAGTTCCTCACGACCGTCGCTTCCGGCGACAGCGGCGGCATGGCATCGAGACGCTGCAATTCCTCGTTTGCCTTCGCTTCCGCCTCCGGAGACATCTTCGCCTCCTGGATGCGTTTCTTGTACTTGGCGATTTCCTCGTTGCTCTCTCCATCCCGACCCAGCTCCCGCTGGATGGCTTTCATCTGTTCGTTGAGGTAATACTCGCGCTGGCTTTGCTCCATCTGCTTGCGCACTTCGCCCTTGATCTTGTTCTCCAACTCCAGAATCTCGATCTCACTTTGCAGAAACTGGGAGAGAAGGAGCAACCTCTTGGAGTATTCCACCGTGGCCAGCAGTTGCTGGCGCTCATCCAGCTTGATGGAAAGATGGGCCGCTATCGAGTCCGCCAAGCGACCGGGATGCTCAATGTTCATAATGGAGAGCAGGGTTTCCTGGGGGACCTTTCGGTTCAGTTTGACATACGTCTCAAACTGTTCCGTCACATGACGCATAAGAGCCTCGATCTGCGGACCGGTCTCCTCAGGCTCCTCAACCGGGTCCGCTTCCGTCAGGAAGAAAGCCCCGGTGGTCGAGATGTGGTCCAGCCGATAACGGGCCAGACCTTCCACAAGAACCTTGATCGACATATCGGGCAGCTTAAGAATCTGCAAAATCTGCACGAGAGTCCCCATACGGTGCAGATCCTTGGCCAGAGGCTCGTCGATATCCACTTTCTTCTGCGCCACAAGAATCAGCTGCTTGTCGGAGTTTGTTGCAGCCTCCAACGCCGCAACCGATTTCGTGCGCCCCACAAACAGGGGAATAATCATCCCCGGAAAAATGACCACATCCCGCAACGGCAGTAAGGGGTATTGCCGATAATCCACCATCATCGTTTCTTCGAGAAGGGGTTTCTTTTTTAGAGACTTATTAAACTCCGGGGTCGCGGAGACCTCGGGAAAAGTCAATTCGGGTTGTGGTGACTTTGCTGTTGCTTTTTTCACCATGATTACATCACCTCACTATTTATCAGCATACCAAAAGCCCTCTCTTTTCGTCAGTTCACCTCTTCCTCCATACGAATTCCATCCCCGGCATCCGAGAAGGGTTGCCGCCCTTGGAAGACTCGCATACCATGAATGTATCGTATAGAAATGAAAGGGAAGACAACATGGCTTGCAAAGAAGACGAACAGAAGAACGAGGAAGAGAAAAAAGAAGGAACGGCGACGCTCTCCAACCGCCTGCTGGAATCGCGAATCATTGTTCTGTCCGGAGAGATCAACCAGGAGGTGGCGCATCATACGATCAGCCAGTTGCTGGTTCTTGCCCATGAATCCGACGACGACATTAAAATGTTTGTGCAATCTCAGGGGGGACATGTGGATTCAGGATTTGCCATTCACGATATAATGCAATTCATCAAGCCTCGTATTGTGACATTTGCCCTGGGCTGGGTCGCCAGCATGGGGGTCCCGATCTTCCTCGGGGGAACGGAGGGCTGCCGGTATTGTCTGCCCC
>JAKPRU010000459.1 GCA_029557025.1 Candidatus Omnitrophota bacterium
AAGTAGGGCATTAAGGGCGTTCCGTTACGGACACCGTCTACAGCGTCTTCCCTGCACGTGTCAACGAGCACGAACACCACGTTCGGCATAGCCACGGCAGCGGCGGCAAAGCACACGCTAAAGACCATCCCCACCAACAAAATCTGCTGAACCGGCTTTCTGTATTCCATGGGTCTACCTTTCCCTGCCAACGGTGTCTGTAAAACCCAGTCGCGCGGTGTTGACTTCCTTCTCTTCCAACCGTTGTCGGGCGGCAACGGAAAGTACGCATCACACTCTAAATCACAGTATCTTCTACGAGGTTGACAGAATTCCACTTTTTGACCTCGTTTTCATGGAATCGGTGGTGGATACCCTGAAAACAAATTGTCTCCGTTCCTCTACTGTGCTAAGATTAACCGCTATTCTCCGGGCACGGGTACCCGGGGTTCCGAAGAACTTTTCATTCGATGGCGCCAGAACCCAAACCTGAAGATGTTTCTTCATATATGACTGCAGATTCCGATACGAAAGATACAAAGGGGCGAAGGAAGAACGCTTACGCGGCCCTCTTTGGGATTGCCGTCTGTATACTTTTGTTGATTCTTGCCGACATTACCCTGGGTATCATCAAGTCGCGTCTCACCCCGATTGTAACCCGAGAGAAAGATATCTACAGGATCGGAACGGTACCTGACGATAATCTTGGATACCGACTCCTGCCGAATCTGGATATGCCTGTCACAAAGAAGGCGAACGACGAAGTCATCTATTCCGTCGTCTACAAGACGGACGAGGTGGGCAGGCGAGTCGTTCCGGACAGTGCCGGTCGGGAAGATGCGGACAAATTCATAGCATTTTTCGGCTGTTCTTTCACGTTTGGAGAGGGAGTTCCCGATGCCGACACCCTCCCCAATCAGGTTGCACGGAAAATGCCAGGTTACTGCGTATACAACTATGCCGCCCCGGGATACGGTCCCGGGCAGATGCTGGAACTTGCCAAGTCCGGCTTCGTACGCGACACGATACCACAAAAGAACGGGATCGTGGTGTATACGATCTTCTTTGACCACCTGAATC
>JAKPRU010000463.1 GCA_029557025.1 Candidatus Omnitrophota bacterium
GGCAGCGCCTACTACGCGCCTGCCGCGGCCACGGTCAGAATGGTCGAATCGATTGTCAATGACGCCAATGACATTCTTCCCTGTTCCTGCTATCTTGAGGGGGAATACGGTATCCATAACCTGTTTGTGGGCGTTCCCGCAATGTTGGGCAAGAACGGTGTAACCAGAGTGGTTGAATTGGATCTTAAACCTGAAGACAGAGCGGCCCTGCTCGATTCTGCGGAGATTTACAGGAAAAGTATCGCGGAACTGGATGCATAAGCCCTGTATTTAGAGAGATTTACAAAAAGGAAATCCTGGTTGTGCCCTTTCGGGCATCCGGATCTATTTCTCCCGGAGGTGCGCCATGAAAATCAAGTTTCTCGGTCACTCTGCTTTTTTGATTACCGGCTCGAACGGAGTTTCCGTGTTGACCGATCCCTTCGAGGCAGGGTCCTTTGGGGGATCTGTCGGTTATGATGCCATCACGGATGCCGCCGACATTGTGACAATCAGTCACGAACACGAGGACCATGCGGGAATCAGCGCCCTGCCGGGCCAGCCGCTCATTGTTCGCTCGGAGTGCCAGGCGAAAGGGATTGCTTTCGATGTCATTCCCACTTTTCACGATCAGAATCACGGCGCTTCCAGGGGTGACAACCGTGTTTTCCTGTTCACCATCGACGGGATCAGGGTGGCTCATTTTGGAGATTTGGGCCATCCCCTCTCTCCGAAGCAAGTCCAGCAATTAGAGGGAGTCAACGTGGCCATGGTCCCGGTCGGAGGCAAATTCACCATTGGACCCTCCGAGGCTTGGGAACTGGTCAAACAGTTCCGGCCTAATATCGTCATTCCAATGCATTTCAAAACACCGAAAATCGGGTTCCCGCTGGCCTCCGTCGAACAGTTCCTGGAAGGCAAGACCGATGTGCAGCGTAAGATCGGAAGCGAGATTTCCCTCGAGAAATCCCAGCTTCCCCAACCGATTCAAATTGTGTTCCTGCCCCCGGCCAATTGACACAGCCGTATGGGAAGAAAACAACTCTGCGGCAGATCCGT
>JAKPRU010000516.1 GCA_029557025.1 Candidatus Omnitrophota bacterium
AGGCAGCGAATCTTTTGGCGTGGGGACTGACTCCGATTCTGGCGGTTTCCCCGGCACCTCGGCCATGGTGGTCTGGTCACCCGCATCGCGGCGCGCATCTCTTGAACCGGCGGATGCGTCAGCGGTTTGAACCGCATCGTCCATGCATCCGAGATGATCGATGCGCCCCAATATCGTGCGGAGGATCCCGGTTTGGTCGCTGACAGTCTTTTCCGGAAAATAGAAGGTCTCATATTCAATCAGAATGCGTTTTTTAAGGATGATCCATCGTGGGTGACTCGTTGGGCCCGACATGACGCAACGATCGCCTAATGTCGAAGCTCTAAAATCGCCGGACGATCTGGTTTTTTGGTCGTATTCAGACTCCGCCTGCCGATGCGTTTCAAAAACTGAGAGGCGGATATTGACGGCACGAGTGTTCAGCCCGGGTAGCCACTCCATGGAATAGGATCTTCCGCCTATGATGGCGTCCGATTTCTGAATCATCTCGCTGGGGGGTTCCACATCGCCCAACTCCGTCTGGCTTGGAAAGATCGGCCAGATGTCCCTCTCCTGACACTGGCTCCAGAGGAGTGCGCTCGCGAAGATGCAGAATACGACGACTCGGATGATCTTCATGTCACAGCCCCCTGTCTCCTGTTCCATCGCGCAGTTCCGGATCATGTAGATCCGACTTAAACTTGCGAATTGAATTATAGCGGATAACGACCTCCAGAAGAACTTCATGGATCACATAAAGGAGAAATACAGACGCTGTAAAAATTTATGCATACGGGATCAACGGATGATGATGAATACGCCAGGGGCTCATTCATTAATCTGGATCGTCAAACCGGATTGACTTCATCAGCAAATTCATAAACAATTGAATTGAGTACATTGTGTTCTGGTCAAGAGGGCACTGCGGATCGGGCATTGAGATGAATAACCGTCAATTCCCCTGGTTGATCGCCTGCGTCTCGGCGGCCATTGTTCTGTTGATCTTCCTGCCTATACTGATGAAGAGCTCCTGCCAGCGACGGCCTTCCAAACTAGAGCCTGAATCCGAAGTTCCTCCAAGGCAACCTTTACAGCGCCCCAAAGACTTCTCCGGACGCGTCATCGGAGTGATGGACGGCGATACGATTGAAGTGTTGTATGAGGCTGACGGGACACATTCCGACACACCTGAAAAAATACCTATTCGAGTGCGACTTGCAGAAATTGATTGCCCGGAAAAGGGTCAACCCTTTGGTCAAAAGGCGAAGCATGCCACCTCCGAACTGTGTTTTGACCGGATGGTGCGTGTGATCAGCAAAGGACACGACCGATATGACCGCTCTTTGGCCCGGGTGGTCCTTCCGGATGGGAGAATACTGAACGAAGAATTGGTTCGTGCGGGGTATGCGTGGTGGTTCGTAAAGTATTCTAAGAATGATGTGCTCAAAATGTTGGAGTCAGAAGCACGCACGAACCGTTCCGGGCTCTGGGTTGACGAAAATCCAATCCCTCCCTGGGAGTGGCGAAAATACTCACGATCGCGCCAATGATCGGACGGATCGTGACACTTCAAAATTTGGCTCGTCCATTTCCTGGGTTACCTCATTCTGGCGCTCTGGGGGATGGCCGTCTACGAGAGCTTCCCGTACCTGGCCACGCACATCGGGTTGACCGATCCGGACTCCATCCGCTATGATGGCGCCAGAGCCGGCTGGCTGTTGTTCTGCTTCTTCGTGGGCTATGCGGTCATCGCACCCAAATTCAGCCAGTTCGTGGTTTCGATCAGCAATCTGAAAGACAAGGAAGAAGGAGAAGACCAGGATCCGGAGTGACCGCAGGCCGGCATGGCCGGCCCGACGCGTGGCTGACGTCAAACGACACATGCAGGGGGTGCCATGGGATCGAAGCAGGATCCGCATCGCAGCTACGGCCAG
>JAKPRU010000518.1 GCA_029557025.1 Candidatus Omnitrophota bacterium
ATCCATGAAATCGAAACAGGAAAAGGAATTTGTTATTGCGTTGGAAAAGCAGGAGCAAAAGGAAATCGATGATCTTGTGGTAACCCGATACGCGGTCCCCGGATCGCCGCGCGATGGATCCGCTTAGGCTTTATATGCGAATCCTGGCTGCAATCATTGCTAAGGTAGAGAGGAGTCCCGTTCCGCCGCTATGCAAATAAATCTTTCGGACAGTTTTCTTAAACCTGCAGGTGAGACGACGGCGAAATCGAGTGATGCCGCGGCTGCCGGATCGGCAGATTCTTTCTTTGCACAGATAGGGCAAATGATGAATGCGGACAGCCCTGAAACCAATGGTCAGAGTGTAGAAGATCCGGACGGGCAAAGCGCGGCTCTGTGCTGCAGCGATTCCGGGAACCTTGAGGCCGGAGATCCTGCGTCGCTGTTCAACAGTATCGATGCAGAGACGGTCCAGAAACTGGATTGGACTATTTCCGATACCCCGACCCTGTGGGATATGGCGATAGTGCCGGAGACGGATGCCGGGGACGCAGTTCCTCAGTTCGACTGCGGGGACGCAAACTCAAATCTTCCATCGCGGACACCCGAAAAGACTGAGTCTGGCGAAGAGCCGACTCCGATTGAAATTTGCGATATCGTTTCGGAATCATCTCCGCTCCCGATGTATTTTAGCGGCAGCCTGACCGCTATTTCTGCGATGCCACTCAAGGGGGATGGTCAAAATATTGACAGTAATGCAGAGCCTGAAGTCTTAAAGTCTGCTATTTCGGATACGGAAACGAAGCCGGTCAATCTCGACTCCCTTAATAAGAAGATTTCCGATCATTCCAACAACCTTTTCAAGGATGCGCTCTCCGGCCTGCAGAGTGAGGAAGCCACAAGCGGAGCAGAAGATGGAAATCCTGATGCCATAAATAGGGATTTGCCGGACATGGACAGCTTTGCGCCGCAGAAAGCCACTACAACGCCGTCCGCTGCCGTAGCGATGCCGGTCAAGGAAAAAATGGCGTTTCCCAAGTCAGAGACTTCACAGAAGGGATTGCCGGTCGATCCGGTTCCGGCTGCCGACCCGCATCGGGAATCGGAGTCTCAGCCGTTCAGGACTCTGATAAAGGATGGGGCGGAAGCTGCAGACCGGAATCTGCGGCCACAGAGTCCTGGAACGTCGGAGCGGACTTCGTCTGCGATCCCGACGGTTCGGAAGCCGGAACAGGGAGTTTCCGTTTCTGTGGACACTGAAAAGACAGAAAGTCCGAATGCGGCTCCAACCGCTTCGAAGGACGAAGCGGTTGTGCATGCGCTGCTGCAAGCCAGATCCGAGAACGGATTGACGGCATCCCCGGGCAAATCCCAGCCTCCGGGAACGGAGCGTGCACAGGAAGTTCCTGCGACTGCATTGCACAATTCTGCCCGTCCGTCCAACGGGAGCAGTGCTGCAGCCGCTGCAGAACCCGCGGCGCCGGCGCAGCCCAGACAATTCATCCACCAACTGGCGGATCAGATTCAGGTTCTGGTGCGGGATGGGAAAGGCGATATCCGCATTCAATTGAAGCCCGATGTTCTGGGGCGCATTGAAATCAAAGCCCAAACCACGCCCGCGGGAGTCGTGGCGCGCATTACCACGGAAACGTCCACGGTTAAGAGCTATCTGGAAAACAATATTCAGGTTCTACAGCAGACGCTGGCGGATCAGGGATTGCGCATCGATCGCATCCAGATCGTGTCGCAGGATTCCTTTGATGCCCAGTTTTCTTCAGGGCGCAATGCGCACTTCGGACAGGCGGGATCGGGCCGGAACGGGCAGAATTCAGAATCCTTTGGAAGGGCCGCCGGATCGCGCGCGACCAGTGTTGTAGAGGAAATAGCCCTGGATCGGGCGGCATGGCTTTCCATGAATCCGAACAACAGGTTCTATACGGTTGCATAAATTGCCCATAGGCA
>JAKPRU010001265.1 GCA_029557025.1 Candidatus Omnitrophota bacterium
TCAATCAATTACAGCGCTTTGGAAACCGCACCCCGTCTTTTGATCGAAGTGCCCCTGAAACCATTGCAGGGAGACCGGTTCCAGCCCACTGGTTTCCCCGATCTGGGAGCCGCACGTTACACGCTGCACGATGGAACCGAAATGTTACTTGTCGAGTCGGCGCAATCCGTCGCGAATCGGATGGAACTGGCTTGTTGGGATGAGGCAAAGGACGATCTTATCCCTGAACTGCAAGGCCTTCCGTATATCCTGGTCAAGAGGCCCGATGGCAGCAACCTGACGAATTCCGTTCTGGAAGCACATAGGATCAACTCTGAGTACGTCATGAGTAGCTCATTCAAAGAGACATTTACTCATGAAATAGAGTACAAGGAAAAATCCCCCATTAACTGGAAGAAGTTTCACACACATCTTCTCAAATATGATCCCAATTGTCTTATTCACGGCACGTTCCTCGAGGAGATTGGTGGACGGTTGCGTGTAACAAGAGCCTTGTCTGGATTTGTTGAAGCGAATAATGTGTTTGTGGCCGAGAGCGGAGGAGTGAAGAACAATCGAGTACAGCCTGGATTGAAAGGTGGAGAGGGCAACGTTCCCTTCCACCGGACAGAATTCACAGCCGAGAAGATTACTGCTTATTTTAGTCTCGATTTGTCTCTCCTGCGAGCTTATGGCCTCGGCGAGGACGCCACACAACTTTTGATTGCGCTTTCGCTCTTCAAGATCCGGCGATTTCTTTCCACCGGTCTTCGCTTGAGAACTGCATGTGACCTGACTATGGCCGACGGCATTCAAGTAACCAAACCGGCGAATTTTGATTTACCTGCTGAGGCTGATCTGCTCGCAGAATGCAAGGCAAAAATCCAATCCTGCAAGCCGCTCTTTGCCGACCCTGCTGTGACCGAGGTGATATGGGAGCCAAGTAAGAAGAAATCCAAGGAAAAGGAGGAGGAAGAAGAAGAGGGTACCGAGAACAATGCGGAGGACAAATGATGTCTGTTGCAATCGCCTTCCGTTTTCTGACAGGCCGGTTCCATGCGACACCTTGGGGACGGCACGTCAACGAGGGGGTTCCGGAATGGCCCCTCTCACCTTGGCGCATTCTCCGCACGCTGGTTGCCACATGGAAACGCAAGTTACCGGGCATTGAAAACTCGGCAGTCAAAGAGATCATCGAAAGTCTTCTGGAACCGCCCAGATTCTTTCTTCCTCAGGCGACCGACAGCCACACACGCCATTTCATGCCCTGGTTTAAGAAAGGCCCGGAAGATAAAACGCTCATATTCGATACCTTTATCGCCCTCGACCGCGAGGTGGAAGCTGTCACCCTGTGGCCTCACTCGGAGTTGAGCCAGACACAAAGACACACCCTTGCCGAAATCTGCTCCCATATCGCTTTTCTTGGCCGCGCGGAATCATGGTGTGAGGCACGTCTACTGGATCAGGAAGAGATCGACCAGTTGGAGGAAAGAATCAACTGCGTTCCACTTAACGGATCTCAACCAGGCAGCGGTCAGGAAATTGTCCGAGTACTCTGTGCCGATCCGGAAACCGCTTTCGGCAACGAATACACGCCGAAGATGGCTATCGGGAAGGGCAAGAAGAAGTCGGAGGTCCCGCTTTATGACCCCGATTGGCAACTCTGCATGGAAACACTGGAAATCCATAGGCAGAAATGGTCGGACCCGCCGGGAGCGAAATGGGTCCGCTACATTCGGCAAAGCGATTGTTTCAAGGTCGAGCCGAAAGGGCCTGTCAGGAAGATAAATCCCAACTTCCAGGTGGCACGGTTTGTAGTCGACGGCCCGGTTCTGCCCCTGGTAGAAGAAACTCTTCCTCTTGCCGAGCTGATGCGGCGGTCATTGATGTGGCGATACTCTCACCTTCCCGGCATGGAATCCCCCTGTTTTTCCACGATTTTTTCCGGGAAGAACATTGCAGACGGCTCGCCGCTGGAAGGCCATCGACATGCCTACTTTCTCCCCTCCGATGAAGACGACGATGGACATATCGACCACATCACGGTGGTCTCCGATATGCGTTTCGGCGAGGGCGAATTACAAACGCTGGATCGGATCAGAAAACTGAAATGGGGAGAAGGGGAGCTCGGTCTTATGCTGATTGCCTTGACTACAAAAGACGAGGCTGGAGGCCGTCTCTTCGGTCCCTCCCGGATTTGGGAATCCGCCACACCCTTTCTGGTGACTCGCCATCTCAAAAAACGCGGAAAGAAACGAGATTCCCCACATCTGCTTTCAGATTCGTTAGCCTTTGTTCGCCGGGTATTAGTCGAAGAACTGGATCGACTTCGGCGCGAATGTCGACCGGATATACCGGAGCCCTGTTCTATCGAATGGCTCAGCGAGAATCGGATGGGTGCGCATCGTTTGCGTCCGATCCAGTTCAAAAGGTTTCGGAGCAAGAGAGGAGATGATGGGGGACGACGGGCTGCAGGCGGGTTCCGTATTACTTTCCCGGAACCCGTCCGAGGACCGCTCTGCGTTGGCCATTCCTGTCACTTCGGATTAGGATTATTTGTCGCCAAAGAACAAGACAAAAAAGGCGCGTGATGAATCTCCACCTCAGCCCCTTCCCGGGGCGGCGTCGACTGAAACGGCGCTTCGATCTTTGACAACCTTGTTCCCGACGGCAGCGAACATCCCGCTGCTGAACTGCATCTCCAAAGGTTGAGGGAAACAACTACTTTCCCCTTGGGGAGGAATACACCATGATTCAAATCGCAGAAACACCCATTATGTCACATCGGCTCCGTACAGATTTCCACACAGTGCATCCAGGAACTGTCGAAAGCGGACATTCCCATGGCGTATCTATCTCCAGTGGTTCTCCAAGATGTTGAAATCGGGAGAGAATGACTTGGAACGATTCGACCTGGAGAGCCGCAACCGTCGCCCGCCGCGCGATCCCGTGAATGCGATGCTTTCATTCGGGTACAGCCTTCTTGTGAAAGACCTTACCGTGATCCTTGCGGCCCTGGGATTCGATCCGTTTCTCGGATTTTACCACCAACCCCGTTATGGAAGGCCCGCTCTGGCGCTGGATTTGATGGAGCCGTTCCGCCCGCTGATCGCCGACAGTGTTGTGATCTGGTGCATCAACAACGGCGTGGTCAGCCGCGCGGATTTTCAGCAAGTCGCCGGCGCATGTTCCATGACGTCCGAAGGCCGCAAGAAGTTCCTTCTGGCTTACGAGCGTCGAATGGACAGCCTGATTACACATCCGGTGTTCGATTATCGGATCAGTTATCGGCGTGTGCTGGAAGTGCAGTGTCGTCTGCTGGGTCGATATCTCCAAGGGGAAATTCCCGATCCCCCATCCTTTGTGACGAGGTGACGGACAATGAGACGACTTTACATCATTATGTACGATATTGCAGACGATAAGCGGCTCCGGCTGGTCTTCAAGATTATGCGTGGGTATGGCGATCACCTCCAGTACTCCGTTTTTCGCTGCGAACTTTCCAAGAGAGAGAAGTTCGAGTTGATCGGAGAGTTGGAGGAAGTGATTCATCATCAGGACGACCAGGTTCTGCTGGTTCCGCTTGGCCTGGCGCGCGGCGATACGGAAAGAAGCATTGAGGCCCTCGGCAGACCGTATACCCTGTTGGAAAGACATGCCGTTGTGGTATAATGTCCTTGTCGTAGAGGTCCAATTCGAGCGGTCCGGTGGTGATCGGATCCCTGGGAGGTGCTCGAAGGTTGATTTTTCACGACTTGCGGAGGCTGACAGCGTGGTATGGCCAGTGGACAGCATGAACAAATGGACAGTACTCGAAAACGGCTTCGGAAAGCCTTGTCATTTCAGGGTCTGCGAGGGGTGCGGTTTCCACGGCTGAATGGCCGTGGCCCCATTGAAGCAGTATGCATTTCTTTTGCAAAAAAGTCCGCC
>JAKPRU010001266.1 GCA_029557025.1 Candidatus Omnitrophota bacterium
CGATGTTATCGTGAAGGTCACGAGAAATTCTCCGCCGTTCGTCTTCCTGTATTTTAATCAATTCCTGGGTCAGCGCATGAATGGATTCCTCGCTTCGTTTTCGTTCGGTGATATCGAGAGCAAGAAGCGCCAATCGTGTAACCTCGGCTTTTTCGTCCAGTACCGGGTACAGGTGGTTGTCGAAAAACCTCCCGTCCCGTTCATCCTGGAATTGAACGGGTTCCCTGGTCCGGACGGCGCGCCGGATTTGTTCCATCCGGCTTTTTGCCGATTCTGTGGGTAGATAATCGGTAATGTTTGTACCGATCAAATCACGGAGATCGGCTCGGAATCGGCCGGCGAGGCCCTGGTTTCCCTGAAGGATATTCCCGTGGATATCCAGCAGGCAGGCTACTTCCGGAAAAGCATTCAACATGACTCTCAGTGTCTCCTCGCTTTCCTGCAACGCTTCCCGGGAACGTTTCTGTTCGGTAATGTCCTGGGCTATTTCTACAACACCGATAATGATTCCCAGGTCGTCCCGCACCGGATACCCCCGATGCAGCCAAATGGTATCGTCTTCTTTTGTTCGTTCCACCTGACACGGCTCTCCCGTCCGAAGGACATCGACCACCGGGCAGCCGGTACACGGTTCCGAAGCATTCTCCCAGAGTTCATAGCAATGTCTTCCGATCATCTCGTTCCATCGAAGCCCCAGGATATCCCAAGCGGTCCTGTTTGCAAGGACAATGCGCAAATCCGTATCGACAAAGGTAATGATATCCTGCGCGGCATCCAGCACCGCGGCCTTCTCCCGCTCGGATCGTTTCAATTCGATATTAGCCTTGACCAGTTCGTTTGTGCGCTCCTTTACACGGCGCTCCAATTCGTCATTGGCTCTTTTCAGCGCTTCTTCCGCGTGTTTGCGGGCCGTAATATCGGTAACGACACCGGATAAACCGATAATCTGTCCGTTCTCGTCGATGTGGGGGCGGCTGGAAGCCCGGATCCAGAGATACTCCCCGGACTTTGTACAAAATCGGTACTCATCCGTAACCGTCCGGCCGCAAAGGATATCCTGGAGTGCGATTTTTGCACGTTCCAGATCCTCCGGGGGAAAGAACGGATCGATCGGGCGGCCGACTAATTCATCGGGATCATAGCCCATCATTGTTTTGACGGTCGGACTCACGTACGTGATATTCCCCTGTGTATCCACTGTGTAGATGATATCGTTCAGCGACTCCACCAGATCCCGATACTTCTTCTCCGAAGCTTCCAGGGAACAGTGCTTCTGATACAGGAGGACCACGGCGATGGAGGCAAACAGGAGGGAAATCGCTACCGGAAGGTAGAATGCCGGTGTACGCCAGATCGGCGGGAGAATCTCAAATCGAGCTTGGGCAGGGGTCGGATCGATATTTCGATCGTTGTCCGCTGCCCGCACCTCGAACCGGTATTCTCCCGGACTCCGCGAAGGCGTAACCGCCGTTGTGGCACGATCAAACGGAGACCAGGGAATTTCATTTCCGTTTTCCTCCGATAAAGGAACAACACGCCAGGAATAAACCAGGTCCTCCGCCAGTGTCAGATTCCATTTATCCTTTGCCGAGAAAACAAATACTCCCTCGTCGCCGGCGCGGATGGTCCATGGGGATTCCCGGATCACCGTATCCGGCGGATCATCCGTCGGGCGATAACAGGCTATCCCCACATTCTGCAACGCCACCCAGATCGTCCCTTTCGGGGATTCGCAAATCTCGTGGATACTTTGCCCTTCCAGACCATCCTCGTGCGTATAGTTCACCCAGCGCCCATCGCGACAGGAGGAGAGACTGGTTGCTCTTCCCGCCGCCCAGATTGTTCCATCGCTTGCCGGAAAGATGCGCTCCACCAGGTCGCTGTGCATGCCTTCTCTGGTTGTGTATCGCTGAAGGGTCTCGCCATCCCAACAGAACAATCCGCCACCGGTGGTCCCAAACCATATACGTCCGTCCGCTTCACATGCAATCGCGGAAATGCGATGCTGGACCTTCAGATCCTCCCCCTGTATCGATAAGAGAACCTTATCTTCTTTCCAACGTTCCACGTGGTTCTGGAACTCGACCCACACGCTGCCATCCGGTCCCTCCGCCATGCTTCGCGCGGCCTCTATCGGGACGCTTAATCCTTTTGGGCGAAGTTCCCATCGATCCCTAACATACTCATAGGCTCCTTTCTGGGTAGCGAGATATAGCTGACCGCTTTTTGTTTGGAGCAATTGGTTGACACCTTGGATTTCTTCGGGAATGGGTATGGACCGGAGGACTGTTTTTCGATCCAGGGAAAACTCAACAATGCGGTCCTGGAACAGCACATAAATCCGGCCATTGCAGGGACGTGTGATTCCGGATCCCCTTTTGTTCTCCGGGTGAAGCGACGCAATCGGTTGCCAAGCGCTGCCGTTCCACTGCACCAGACGGCCATGGTCATCCGTGGTCAGTGGCGGCCTATCCGGATCGCCGCAAACCGTCAGCCCCGGCAGGGACACGCCATCCACAGTACGGCGCTGGATCACCCAGGAGGTCGGGGCAATTCGGTATGCTCCAGCCTCCGTCCCGATCCACACCGTCCCGTCCGGAAAACAAGAAACCGCTTCCACGCGCGGGTTCGGGACCTTGTCATTCAGAGAGGGATTTCTCCAAATCCCATCCCGCCGTATCCAGATCCCGGCTCGCGTCCCGACAAATAGCTCGCCATCCGGTGTCTCGTCCACACAAACGGAACCCCCTCCCAGCTCGGGTTCCGTGGTCCACTTCTCTCCATCGTATCGATACAGCGTGGCGTCACCCGCCAGCCATACGGAACCATCCCGGCTCTCCAGGACGGAATAGTTCTTTCCACCCACTTCCTCTGCCCGCCACCGGTGTTCCCAATGGGAGCCGGTATATACGAGAATCCCGGATTTATTAACACCTGCCCATACCTCGCCGTTCGACATTTCGACAAGATCGCGAACGCTGTTCCCTTCTGTCAGCGTCGCATCCAGAACTACGGCCCAGTCACCGTCCGGCATGGTTATCTCCCCGGATGTGTCCCGATCGGGTGACAAAGCGCGAGGAGAGAATTGCAGGATTTCTCCACCTCCCGTTCCAAACCAGAATGTTCCGTTGCTGCGTCGGAGAATACAGTAAATGGAGGCCGTTGCGTGGTTCGGAATGGAGGTGGGAATGTGTTGCCAACGGCCTTGCCCGTCCTGTCTCGGCAGATAAGCAATTCCGGCCATAGTCCCAGTCCAGATTCCCCATTCGCCATCGGGCATCAGCGTCCGCACATAGTTGTGAGGCAATCCTTCTGTTTGCCGGAAGGTTCTCCAATTCGTTCCGTCGTATCGGGATATCCCGCCTCCCCAAGTCGCAAACCATACGGATTCGTCCTTTGTCTGGATAATATCCCGCACAATTTCCGCCCCCAGACCATCGGAGACACCGAATCCCCTTATGTTTGGCGTTTTTGCCGAACCCACTATCGGCTGCATTGCATGCAGCATCAGCAATCCGCAAAACAGGTGAATCAGACGCCGAAATCCGACAAGGATTCCGGCGCTTGTCCGGCCTGCAAACGGGGTTTCCGTATGGATTTGTTTGGCGCTGAATGCTGACTGCCGCATCGTGGATGTCCGCTCCGGGCTTTGTCCGTATGCGTCGACAAAGACGCTTTTTTCTGCAATCCGACACCGGAGTTCCCTGAAATTAGCACATCTTCTACTGCGGCGCAAGCAGCAAATGGCTAGTGATTTCAATTACTTAGGACAGATTCAATAAGACTGATTGCGTCCCGGAATGTCTCCATGCGACCGCATAGATCGTTCGAAAGAGCCGTACCGACAAGGCAACGGTTGTGCGGATTCCCAACATGACGACTTGTTCTCTAACCTCTTTGTAAATAAAGGTTTCTATCACTTACAGGCTCCCGAAGAGGCCTTGTTTTCTTGACGGTTTGGGATTTGTAGCTCAGAATGAGTGTTTGTAGCATGAACTTGGTCTCCTATCGTTGCGGACGAGCCACCGGCAAGATGCTGGTGCCACCCGGAGTTTCCGTCATCCCGACCCTCTTCCGGAGGGGGAAGGGGAAGAGGGCCTCCAAGCCGTGAACTGTCCGTAAACGCATTTGAGTTATGCAGCGCTAGATCCTTTTGAGAAAGCACGAATAGATGGATCTCGATCTGATACGCCAGATAATAGCTCTCGTGGAGAAGGCGGAAATATCGGAGCTGGAATTGGAGGAAGAGAATTTTCGGGTGGTGGTGAAGAAGTATGCCGCTCCAGTAACGATATCCTCGGTTCCTCTGCAAGGATACGCGCCACCTCCGCCTGTGCCCGCGCCGGCTGAAGCGAAATCGACCTCCGAGCCGGAGAGCAAGCCGCTCGACGATGTGAATGTCATCAAGTCGCCCATGGTGGGGACGTTTTATCGTGCTCCGTCCCCGGATGCGGAACCGTTTGTGGAGGTGGGAAGCGAGGTGCGGGAAGACACGGTGGTGTGCATTCTGGAAGCGATGAAAGTGATGAACGAGTTGAAAGCAGGATATCGTGGAAAAGTGGCGGCTATACTGGTGGAAAACGGTCAACCGGTGGAGTACAACCAGCCGTTATTCCATATTCGAAAGAGTTGACAAATCCGGCCTCCGGTATGGGTGTGCCGTCCGGGATCATCCATGTTTGCAAAGATTCTGATTGCCAATCGGGGC
>JAKPRU010000555.1 GCA_029557025.1 Candidatus Omnitrophota bacterium
GCGCTGATAGCCGTCAGCCGGGGTTATATCGGCTGTGTCTATGCAGGCGCGGATTCGCGGGATGATACCGGAGAGTTTGCCTCTATCTGGCCGGAGTGTGATTGGACGAAACTTGCCCGCAGGGCCTGGGCGGCAAGCCGATGTATAGACTACCTGCTGACGCTTCCCATAGTGGATTCGTCGAAAATAGCCATTACCGGCCATTCGCGAAACGGTAAGATGTCGCTTATGGCTGCTGCGATGGACCGTCGAATCGGCGCGGTTATTTCGAGCAGTTCCGGTGCGGGCGGCTCCTGTACCTATCGGTTCTTCAGTGAAGCCGAATTCGGAGAAGGCATTGAACCTATTACGCGCGTGTTCCCGGATTGGCTTCATCCTCGATTGCGTTTTTTCGCGGGGCGCGAGAATAAACTACCGATCGACCAGCATGAGTTGATTGCGTGTATCGCGCCGCGCGGCTGTCTTATCTCTACGGCAATTAACGATTCGGTAGAGAGCGTCTGGGCTATCGAACAGACCTGGTATGCTGCCAGGCCGGTATACGACCTGCTCGGAGCCGGGGATGCGTTACAACTACGTTATCGAAGCGGCTCGCACGAAACCGGGCCGGAAGACATTGAATCCTACATTGATTGGCTGGACACGTCGTTTCACCGTGGCGGTTCCTTTACCGGCTCCGAACCCATCTATCCGACTTACACAGAGTGGCGCGAATCGGTAAAAGAGGACATAGAGATCACAAATTATCCAGAAAAAAGAATGGAGGATCTCCTGCAAACCGCCGAAGGGAAACACCTTCAGTCCGCCGATGACTGGTTGTTGAAGAAGAAGGATATTCTTCCGCGCATTCAATGGGCGCTTGGGGATAAGCCGCCTCTTGCCGAAAGCGAAGCCGGAGATTACGGAATGGAAAAGACATATATTGCCGTGGCACGAGGACGGAATAACATTCCGGACACTGTGGGGAAAATCAGTTTTAATTTCGGTCATTATATTCCCGGCGATCTCTATTTTCCGAAGGGAGCCGACAAGGCCGGAAAGAAGATCCCTGCCGTAGTCTGGGTGCATCCTCTTTCGAACTCTAACGGCTATGTCGCCGGTTATCATCGAGGCAAAGACGTTCATATTGCCCTGGCGGAAGCAGGCTTTGCGGTTCTGGCTTTCGATCAAATCGGAAACGGCCAGAGGATTTCCGAGATCAAGAATTTCTACAGGCGATATCCCGATTGGTCCCTGATGGGGAAGATGGTGGAAGATGTTCGGGCATCTCTGAACGCATTTCGTTTATTTGATTTTGTAGATCCGAAGCGCATTTTTATACTGGGATATGCCATGGGTGGGACAGTGGCACTTCACGCCGCCGCCTTGGACGAGCGGATAGCCGGAGTTGTCTCTGTCGCGGGATTTACCCCCATGAGCCTGGATTCATTGGAAAAAGGAACCGGCGGACTGCGAAGATGGACCGAGTGGCTGCCGCTGCAACCCCGGTTAGGAGTATTTGTCGGCAACGAGTCGCGTGTTCCCTATGATTACCATGAGGTTCTGGCTTGCATCGCTCCGCGGGCGTTACTTGTTGTCGAGCCGAGAGTGAACTACCGGGCGGATCTGAAAGACATTCAGTTCTGCGTGGAGGAAGTCCGGAAAGTATATCGTTTGCTAGGCTCCGAAAAGAATGTGCAATTGACGATCCCGGACGATTACAACCGGTATTCTCCGGAGATGCAGGAGACGGTAAATTCGGCAATCAGACAGTTAGCGGGGATATGACGAATTCAACCGGCATTTGTTTCATGGTCCGTGCTGCCGTAGAAGTGTCGCCTGATATAGAACGCGACGTTCACCAGACTAATCAAAACCGGTACCTCCAAAAGCGGGCCGATGACGGTTGCGAAAGCCTGGTTTGAACTCACGCCGAAGATGGCGACGGCGACAGCGATAGCCAGTTCGAAATCATTACTTGCGGCTGTGAAGGAAACGGCGGTAGACTGTTCGTAACTGGCTCCCATTTTATGCGTGATGAAAAAGGCTGCAAGCCACATTACAAAGAAATAAATGGTGAGTGGGAGTGCGATCCGAACGACGTCGAAGGGTAATTTAATAATATACTCACCCTTGAGCGAGAACATTACCACAATTGTGAACAGCAAAGCGATCAAGGTAAGCGGGCTGATTCTGGGGGTAAACACGGTTTCGTACCACTCCCGGCCTTTGAGGGGGATCAAGGTAAAGCGGGTTATCAGACCGGCGAGGAACGGAATGCCCAG
>JAKPRU010000563.1 GCA_029557025.1 Candidatus Omnitrophota bacterium
GACCAGGGTATCACGCTCATATGGGTAGCAACTGGAAGGATTGCCATTGTGACGGGTTAACACCGAGGTGTTTCCATCAACAGCCCATCGGTAACCCCGGGTTTTGGGTGAGGTGAAGGAACTGAAGTTTTCATCCTGCACCACGGAAATCACCTTGGGTGAAGGCTGGGAAATCTTCACGGTTTTGAGGGTCTGAGCATTGGGAGCGACCGGATGGAATCCTGTGGCTGCGTCCCTTTGTCCCGCACTCTCCTTGGGGTAATAACGAATGACCGTGGTTGAGTTTTCTGACTTGGCGTCCACCAGGAACTGGTCGCTCAACACCTGGAAGCGGTCGGTTGCGGTATCGCGTTTCATGTAGGCGGTTCCGGGTGTCGCCCTTTCAGTGTAGGGTCCGGCCCAGGATCCAGCCCCGGTGGCGTCTGTTTTGGAATGGCCGTAGGTTTCGAACGAATTGGGTTTGATGGTGCCGGTGCTTGGATCCGTCGTGCGCAGCATCATGCAGACCGGACGTTTGTTTTGTTTTCCCCAATCGGACGCGAGGCTTTTCCTGAAAGGAGGGTTGCCAACGCATGGGGGATTGTAGCTCTTGCTCGGGGCGATGTGCAGCGATTGGTCGTGTTTCAGGAAATTCGTGGACGTGCTGTAAGTAGTCAGGCCGAGGTTGATCTTCAGACCACATGAGTCGTTTTCGGCTTCCGTGGTCCCGGACGGGCAGGAATATTCGCCACTTGCGCTTTCCTCGGCATCCACGGAATTTCCACATCCATCCTCGCATTTAGGAATAGAAGGGGGCTGTGGATTGGGAGTTTCATTGGGGCCGGTGGCGGTGCCTGTCGAATTGTCAGTCTGAGCGAGGGCCGGAGTAAATCCACAGGCGAGAGCGATAATGGGAACAATGGCGAGACGTTTCATGGGATGTGGTCAATGGGTAAGGGTAACAAGAGATTGGGACAGCGCTCCGAGGCGGGCATGGCGTTGGAATGTTCAGTGAGAAGTAGGCG
>JAKPRU010000564.1 GCA_029557025.1 Candidatus Omnitrophota bacterium
ATTCGGCTGAGGCTGCACCCGGAAAGCGGCTGGAGTTTGAAAGGTTCTTGGCCGACCTCTCCGCGAGGTTGGTCGCCGTACCTCCCGAACGAGTCGATGACGAAATCCGGAATGCCTTGAAAGAGGTTCTGGAGTTCTTTCAGATCGATCGATGCTCCTTGCTGCGACTTATGCCGGGAAAGACTCATTTCCAGATTACGCACAACGCAGTCGCTGATGGTATTGAACCGTTCCAGATAGGGACTCCTCTACCTGCATTACTTTTCCCATGGACAACGAAAAAGCTGGCAGAGCAGCGCGAGGTATTTTCCTTTGAAAGATTGGAGGAACTGCCAGAAGAGGCCGTTACCGACAAGCAGACATTTGAGAAGTTTGAAGTCCGATCCGGCTTTTTTATTCCGATTGCAGCCTTGAGGTCCTCCGAGTATAGCATCGGTATCGGTTCGGGCAATAACGGTCGATCCTTACCGGGGGAATATATCCCGCGGCTGCGGTTGCTGGGGGAACTCTTTGTAAATGCGGTGGAACGAAGTAGGGGTGAGCTGGCCCTGCGCGAGAGCGAGGAACGATTCCGGCAGGTGGTGGAGAACGTCGGTGACTTCATCTGGGAGGTTGACGCGAATGGACTGTACCGTTACACCAGCCCGTCGGTCGAAAGGATTCTCGGATACAGGCCTGATGAACTGATCGGGAAGAAGTACTTCTATGATCTGCTTGCCCCGGAGGTTCGAGAAGAATTCAAAGCGGCGGCGTTCGCCGCGTTTGCTGCAAGACAACCGTTCAGGGCTTTTCCAAATCCAAAGTTAAGCAAAGAGGGAGAGGTTGTTTATCTGGAGACAAGCGGGACACCGGTCCTGGATGCGGCAGGGAATCTGCTGGGGTATCGCGGGGCTGACATCGACGTCACCGCGCGGAAGAGGTCAGAAGAGGAAATTCATCGCGCGCGAGCTGAACTGCTTCGCATCGAAAGGTCGTTTCGGATCAACGAATTGACCGCTTCCTTGGCCCATGAGTTAAATCAACCGCTCGCGGCCATTTTGAGCAATGCCCAGGCGGCGCTCCGCTTTTTGGAAACGGGCAAACCAGATCTCAACGAAATCCGGGAGATCCTGCGGGACATTGTTCACGATGACAAGCGGGCGGGGAATGTGATCCGGAGCCTCCGCTCGATGATGAGGCGAACGGAGGAAGAGAAGAAACCGGTTATGCTGAAAGAGGTTATTGAGGATGTCATCGCGATTCTCCACAGTGAAGCGGTTTTCCGCAATGTGCATATTGAGAGTGATTTGGGGGAATCATTGCCCCCGGTTCTGGCGGACCGGATTCAATTGCAGCAGGTGATCCTGAATCTCATCATGAATGCTACGGAAGCGCTGCCTCAGAATCGGCCCGAAGAAAGAAAGATTATTTTACGGACGGAGGCAGCGGATAGCTGCGTAAGGGCCAGTGTACGGGATTTTGGTCGGGGGATCGAGAAGGAAAATCTGGATCGATTGTTTCAGCCTTTCTTCACAACGAAAGGGAGCGGTTTGGGTATGGGGCTTACGCTGACCAAGTCGATCATCGAAGCGAATGGGGGGCGCATCTGGGAGAGAACCATCCGGACGGCGGGGCCATCTTCGCCTTCGAATTACCAGTAATCGGTGGTCAGTGAACGAGAAAGCGGACTGCGTAAAGAGCACCCAGGCCGAACCGAAAGCATTTAGGG
>JAKPRU010000590.1 GCA_029557025.1 Candidatus Omnitrophota bacterium
ACGGATCCGGGACAGTTATTCCGGGACATCCTTTGTCTTGCCGCTTGCCGAGACACTAAACGAATCCGATTTGCAGCCGTTTTCGCTTCCTCCCTGGGTGGAGGTTACACGCGACCCGGGTTATCGCAGGCGGACACAGATGGATTTTGCATGGACCACCTCCGGCACGGCAACATTGGAAAATGCCATTCTGGGCGTGCCCATGGCGGTCCTGTATCGAACACACTGGGTGAATGCGATCCTTGCGAGGCGGCTCGTTCGAACGCATCACATCGGTCTGGTGAACCTGGTTGCCGGAGAAGAGATATGCCCGGAGTTCTTGCAGGAACGGCTTCAGGCCGAATCGCTCGCTTCCTGGACCCTTGAGTTCCTCTCAGATGAGAACCGCAGGCGGATCATGCACGAGGAACTTTTGCGGGCAAGAGAGTTGCTGGGTTCCTCCGGGGCATCAGAGCGTGCAGCCGCGGAGATTCTCAATCTGCAGGATTAAACCTTGGAGTGCGGGAGCGCAGCTCCCGCCTTTACCCCTCAATGCTCAATCTCTCTCCGGTGGGTTTCAAGGTCGTATCCTTTCTCGCGCAATTCCCCGATGATCTGACGCTCTCTATTGAGAATGCCGTCGATGGCCTCCGGCATTCGATCCAACACCTCCGGTGGAATGGACACCACACCGTTGATATCCGCATGAAGAATATCGCCGGGTTTTACCACCAGGCCGCCGACCTCCACCGGGATATTCGCCAGGCCCAGATCAATATGACCGTGTGAAACTACGACATGTTCGCTCCAGACTTTCATGCCCATTTTGTGCAGCGCCTCCAGGTCCCGCACCGCGCCATCGGTGATAATCCCCACCGCGCCGAGCACCTGCACCTGTGTGCCGAGAATCTCACCCCAATGGGAAGACCAGCCTTTACGGTGGCAGGTGTCTTTGATCACACAAATCACCGGCTTGGGGGAATTGGCGATGGACTCGATCCATTTGAAGCGTTCTTTCGGGTCGGGGGGGTATTTCTCATCGTATTCAACAATCGTACCGGTTGTGACATAGCCCACCACCGGGCCAAGATCCGGGAACCGACATTGAATCTGCGGACCCATATATCCCTCGCGTCGTGAGCGTATCTGGAATGTCTCAATGGCGTTGGACACGGTGGGGCTGTCCACAGAGAGCAGTTTGTCGATCAGTTCGGGTGTCAGTTTCGCGGTCATCAAAAATCTCCTCATGGATGCTGATATTCAATAGAAAAATAGATAATACATCTTTTAGTTCAAGATGTTCAGGCAAGTCGATCATGTCTATTGTCTGACATAAGAATTTTTTCGAACGGGGATTCGTTTCATTGACACCCACATACTCCCCGGCTACAGTGTGCCTCATGTCAATATCAGATTGGTTCTTTTTCGTGTTGACCGTGCTGATCGGCCTGGTGTCGGGAAGTTTTGCGAATGTGTGCATTTTGCGCATTCCGGCGGATCTCTCCATTGTCTTTCCCGCTTCCCACTGTTTTTCCTGCGGCAGGGCGCTCTTGTGGCGGGATAATATCCCCCTGCTCTCTTATGTGCTGCTGCGCGGGAAATGCCGCTGGTGCGCCGCGCCGATTTCCCCCCGGTATCCCTTCATCGAATTTCTGACCTGTGCCGCATTCACGGGAATCTATCTGCGGTTCGGCGCATCGCTGCCGACTGTCGTCTATTGCCTTCTGGCGCTGGATTTGATCATCGCATCGGGGATCGACTGGGACCATCTCTGGATCCCCCGCCTTCTGACCAGGCCCGGAACCATCGTCGGTCTCGTCCTGGCCACTCTGATCTGGTTCTTCAAATGGCCGGGCGAGTGGATTGTCGCCACGCCCTGGGATGCCCTGCTTGGAGCCTGTGTCGGTGGCGGCGTGATCTACCTCGTTCGATTCGTCGCGAACTGGTACTACAACAAGTATCGCAATTTCAGTGTTTACAAGGAAAACGCGGAAGATCGTATCGAAACGATGGGGTTAGGCGATGTGGATTTGATGCTGCTGATCGGGGCTTTCATCGGGTGGGACCTTGCGCTGTTGACTATTTTTCTGGGGTCGTTGTTCGGCTCGCTATTCGGCTTAATTACACGTTTCTATGGATACAAGCTTATTAAAATCCCTTTTGGACCATACCTGGCTCTTGGCGCCTATCTCTGCCTGTTGTGGGGGCATGATTTGATTGACTGG
Source organism: Candidatus Omnitrophota bacterium (assembly GCA_029557025.1). GTDB lineage: Bacteria > Hinthialibacterota > Hinthialibacteria > Hinthialibacterales > JAKPRU01 > JAKPRU01. The sequence goes on from JAKPRU010000590.1 coordinate 2,205, forward strand.
TATTTTTCACAAACGTCTTTCTGATCGTTCCGAGACAGGAATCCTCCTCGGCTGTATACTTTAACTTGATTGCGGGTCTGCCGATACTGAATCTGGAATGCTGTGCGGGACGACCCGATTATGGAGAGGATTCTTTTATGAAAACACTGGGAATTATACCGGCCCGTGGCGGTTCAAAAGGTTTACCGAGAAAGAATGTCCGCGAGCTCGGCGGAAAACCGCTGATCGTCCACACCATTGAGGCCGCAAAGGAAAGCTGTATCGACCGGGTGATCCTGACAACGGATGACGATGAAATCGCCGAGATCGGGCGCAAGTGGGGTGCGGAAGTCCCGTTCAAGCGCCCTCCCGAATTCGCCACCGATACGGTTGCCTCATTGCTGGTTTTGCTCCATGCGCTTCATTTCATGGAAGAGCATGAGGGATTTTTCCCCGATGCGGTCGTGTATCTCCAACCGACTTCCCCATTCCGCACCGCGAAACATATCAACGAGGCGCTGGAATTATTCGAGTCCAGCGGGGCCACCTCGGTGATGGGTATGACGGAAGTGTACGAACACCCGTATTACATGTTCGAATTGAAAGAAGACAAAACAATCCGGCCGTTCATGTATATTCAGGATCGCCCCCTGCGCCGCCAGGAAGTGCCGTACTATTACCGAATCAACGGCGCGCTGTATATCTCCAAACGAGAGTATTACCGAAACATCTCACCGGTCGCGCCGGTTTGCGATTTCGACAACTGTGTCGCCTACGTGATGGACAGTGTCAGCTCGGTGGATATCAACGATTATCTGGATTTCAAGAAGGCGGAAGTGCTCTTGCAGGAAAAACACGCGAAAGACAGGTAGGAGTTCTTGGTGACTGTCGGTGTTCGTCCGTGTTTGCCTGTGCCACACCCGCATCAATATGCGGTTTCCCGCTGAAATCGGACTTTCAACAGCACCCAAACCGCCGTGATAAAATCACGCCAGCCGATTTTTTTCCCCTCCTCGAACGTGCGAGCGGTAAATGTCACGGGGATCTCAATGATGCGATAGCCTCGTTTGAGTACCTTGGCGGTTACTTCCGGGCAGAACTCAAACCGCTGGCATTCCAAAGGGATCGACCGAATCACCTCACGTCGAAAGGCCTTGTATGCGGTGGCCTCATCGGTAATCCGCTGCCCATACAGAAGGGTCACCAGCCAGGCCAGAATCCAATTCGCCACCCGGTTCGGCAAACGCATCTGTTTTACCTCACCGAGAAACCGGGAACCATAAGCCACATCACTGTCCCCTCGGACAATCGGCGCGATGACCAGGGGAATCTCCGCCGGGTCGTACTCCAGATCGGCATCCTGAATAATGGCAATGTCGCCGGTGAAATGTTGCAAGCCGGTGCGAATCGCCGCGCCTTTCCCCTGATTGCGGTCATGGCGCAAAACAATGGTATCCGGCCGGCCTTTCTCCCGTTCGAGAATCTCCTGCGTTCCGTCCTGGGAACAGTCATCTACCAGGACCAGCTCCTTATTGGGCCACGGCATGGCGCGGACACGCCGAAGGACTTCCGGCAACAGATCGGCTTCGTTGTAAATCGGGATAATCAGGGAAAGTCTCGGTTGACCCATCGTTTCAAACCCACGTTTCCATTGCACCCGGCGAATCGCCCAATGAGACAGGCCTTATCGATAGGTCTCGTCGTTCCTGTAAACCTTGTTCTTGCCGAAACCGAAAAGGCGCTGCCGGTCTTTTTCCGAAAGAGAGGAGGCCAGCGCGAACGCCTCGTTGATTTGACAAATCAAATCCTCAATCTCCACCGACACAGACGACAGACGGTCGGTCTCGCCGGATTCCTCCAGGTGAAATCGGCGGATTTTCGCGATGGCCAGTCGGTCGATCAGATCGCCGATGGAGCCGGTCAGCAAGGCTGCGCCTGTCTCCGGCAATTTTGGGGCTGCACCGGAGAACCGGTCTGCTATCAGGCGATTGATCTCATCAATGGCCTGGTTGCGTTTCCGGTTCCAGACCGTAATCTCATCGGCTGCCGTAAGGCGCTCGGAATCCGCCAGGTTGCGGTCTCTCCGGCGGTCTTCCTGATGCCAGAGAACAAGGTTCGCTTCAATCAATCTGTCGATGGCTTCACCCAGCATGGCGTTCCCGCTCGTTGCAATATGATGGACTTTGGTTTATCTTCCTGCTATTGGTTCAAAATCGCAAGATCAATGCGGAGAGAAGGAGACTCGATTCATGGCTAAAGAAGCGGTTCGGGCACGTGCCCCGGTGCGGATCGATTTCGCCGGGGGGTGGACGGATGTGGCGGAGTTCTGCATGGATGAACCGGGATTCGTGGTCAATGCGGCCATCACGATTTATTCGTATGTAACTGTGCTGCCGGGGATTGCGGACCTGGGCGTCAGTCTCTGTTCACGCGGGGAACTGCCGGAGGAAGGAGTTCGAATCTATTCCAGTGATTTCGACCGCTATGTGGAGGTAAAAAGCATCCGCGAGCTGGAATACGACGGGAATATCGATCTGGTGAAAGCGGCGCTGAAAGATGCCGCTGTAACCGGGGGACTCTCGATCATCACGCAATCGCAAGCGCCGCCGGGAAGCGGCCTGGGGACTTCCGCTGCCATGGGGGTTTGTTTGCTGGCGGCGCTGTTTCGATATACCGGCAAACATATTTTGAAATACCAGATCGCGGAAGAAGCCAGCCGGATTGAGCGGGAAGAATTGGGAATCCGGGGGGGCAAACAGGACCAGTATTCCAGTGCGCTGGGGTCAATACAGTTCCTGGAGTTCCGAGGCGAGGCAGTCCGGTCCTCGGCGCTGAACCTTCCTGCGAGCATCTTCCTGGAACTCGAACGGAGCCTGGTGCTCTGCTATACCGGCAAATCACGCCTGTCCGGGGATGTCCATGCCTCTGTGCTGCAGCGATTTATTGATGGGAATCCCGACACAGTGGCAGCAATCCGAGGTTTGAAGAAGACGGCTTATGAGATGAAAGATGTTCTCCTGCAAGGCGATATTGTCCGTTTCGGCGGTCTGTTATCGGAAAACTGGGCGCTCCAGAAAGCCCTGCATCCAAGCATCACAACGGAGGAAATCGAGCGCCTGTTCGCGGTGGCACAAGCGGAAGGTGCGACCGGCGGGAAAGCCTGCGGAGCCGGTGGCGGTGGCTGCCTGCTGTTTGCCTGCCGCCCGGAGACCGAGCATCGAGTCCGCCGCGCATTGGAGGAAGACGGGGCGCGGATTCTTGAATTCGGATTCGACCGCCTCGGTGTGGAAACCTGGACCACGCCGATTGGGTATTGAGAAACTCTGCTTAAAGGAACCATCCTACAATTAGGAGACAGTGCCATGGCCATATCGGAGGAACAGATTGAAAAAGCGGTTGCCATAGCCAGACAATTCGGCGCGAAACGTCTGATCTTGTTTGGGAGTGCATTGCACTCTCCGGATTCCGCCGAGGATTTGGATCTGGCATGTGACGGCGTTGACGGATGGCGATTCTATGAGCTTGGTGGCCGAATCGAAGATGAAATCCGCGTGCCGCTGGATTTGATCCCGCTGTCTCCTCCAAGTCGCTTCACACATCTCATTGAAAGCGAAGGGAAAAAACTACTTTAGGTTTATCATCAGGAGACCTGTCATGCACCGACGCCACTTTCTTCGTTCCGCAGTTGCCGGATTGGGCGTCGCCGGAGTGGGGCTATCTCGCAAATCGAAAGCATCGGCGCAGGCGTTCCGCTCCGCTCCCAATCCCTATCCGGCCAACCAGCAGATTTATCATTGCGACTTGCTGATTGTCGGCGGAAGTTCGGCGGGAACCGCCGCGGCGCTGACCGCCGGACGACTGGGGATCGACACCATCCTGGTCATGCGCGCTCCCCGCGACTTGGGCGGACTGGAAAGCAACGGACTCAATCCCGACAGCGACATTCTTATCCGCTATGTCGGCGGCTTTTCCATGGAGATGGACGTGCTGGGACGGGTTACCACCGGGGTACAGATCGAAGAGACCAAATATGTCGCCCCGCCTCACACCGTATTTCGATATATCCATAGCGAATTCGATAAATTACCCAATGTCATAATCCTTGCGGACTACTATGTCGATGCCGTCCGGAAGCAGGAGCAGCAGATCACCACTGTTGTCTTCCGACACCGCAAAGAAATCGACCGGACAATCACCATTTACCCAAAGGTCACCATCGACGCGGAGATCGAGGGCGACACCGCCTTTCTGGCGGGTGTCTCCATGACACTGAAGCGGGAAGGCAAAGTCGCCTCCGACGATCCCACCCGCAATCTGGAA
>JAKPRU010000607.1 GCA_029557025.1 Candidatus Omnitrophota bacterium
CTGGGCAGAGACCCCTCGTTTGTGGATTCAAAGTCCTCCACAAAGAGAGGTCTTATTCCGGCGGGAGGGGAGATCGTGATCGCCTGGGCGCTCGAAAACTCGGAAGTCGCGCCGTTGTTGTCGATATATCGCACCCGGGCATAAATGACCCTGCCGATCGGCGCCACGGTTGCATTCAACACGATCTCGGTCAAGTGTTCGGTGGTTTCAGAAGAATAGATGATCTGCGTAAACAGGGAATCCAGCGCTAATTCCCAATGGGTCTTTTCATGTATGGCGCCCATGCCGCTCACAAAAGCAGGGCCTTCCAGAAGAATGCCCGAATCGAATTGCCCCGGATTGACCAACGAAACTTTCAGCGTCGGGGTATTCGGCGCGGAGATATCCTGGGCCGATACGAGAACGTTGTCAATCACCCAATACCAGTCGTAATCGTAATACCCATCCTGATCGCTATCGCCCGCAAAAACGAAAGCCAATTGGACTGTCTGTGCGCCAGTCGGAACGGGTATGGCAAAGATCTCGTGACCGATATAACTCTGGTTGTCGTTGTGGTTGCTGTCATCCCATTGAAACACGGGCTGGAACACATGGCCGCCATCCCAGGATACCTGCAGGGAGGCCACTTGGTTATCATTGTGCCTGTAATGGTTGTCGAATTGGACGACGACAGCATTTTTCCCGCTGGGCAGATTGAGAATCGGGCTGTAAAGCCAGCTCTTCGCGCCCAGACTGCCGAACAGGTCGGAATCGGCAATCATCAGCCCGCCCGAAAAGCCTTCCGGACTATTCTCCCGTTCGCCGCCCTGGGTATCCCATTCATAATCATAAAGTGAAACCCAACCGGGGTACGGGAACGCCGCACTGAATGTATCCTCCTCCGGGCGTAATTCTGTTCGAACCGTCCAACCGGCCGGCACAATCGTGAACAACTCACCCGGGCGAACCGGATTGCCGCTGAAGTCGATGACCTCCTCAAAATCATTTCCTGCGGCGGCATCGAAGTTCTCGTCCAACAGCACCTGTGACTGCACCGATACGGCCATGAAAAGCATCAGAATTGTACAAGCAAAAGTCTGTCGCATAGCGGATCTCCTTTCACGATTGAATCTTGGTTACCGTTGTTTCAAACAGTTATTTTCCGGCTGAAAAATGCGTGTTCTTTCCATATCCGTATTCATCCATGTCGGCATTACTATTGATGAAGTTCCCCACCTCAATCCTGTCCCATTCGGGCGGGAGTGAGAATCTATACCGCGGGGGATTTTAGAGAAAGTATGGTTGTCATGTCAATCCCAAATTCTTCTGATTTCATGGATTATTATCTACATAAATACCTAACTTGGGGAATTGCCGGGAAGAATTAAGAATTAAAAATTGAAGAAAGAGACGCGGTGGAGTGAATCACGAAAGTACGAAAAAGACTCGAAACAGAAGAGGGAAAGAAGCGAGAGAAGAAAAAAGGGAGAAGGAAGAAAGGAAAAGGGAAAGGGAGGGGGGAAAGCATAGGATTGAGAAGAGAGAGGGGGGAGGAGAAAAGAAAAGAAGAAAGGGGAGGATGCTGAGTGGGCATCCTCCCCCGGGGATTACGAAAAGCGAAACTACGCCGTGTTATTCATCCATACACAGCGGTGTTGCTCAATACAGCTCCCAGTTGCCTTGCACTGCGGTAGGTCCCAGCGGGTTGGCCAGGATGCGCACGCAGTGTTCGAGCGGGAGATTGCCGAGACCGGGTGTGGCTTCGTTGTCCGGCAGACCGGTTGTGTGGCAGGAGGCGACGATAATCCCGGTGTCCATCCGGCAGCTGACATCTTTCCAGGTGTCCTTGTTCCCGGAAAGGACCTGATGCTCAAAAACGGAGAATTCCGGAGACCATGGTTCGAGATCGGGAGTGAAAAGCCGTCCGAGTGCGACCAGGCCACCGCCGGAAACATCGCCCCACATGGCGAAGACATTCCCATTGGCATCGGCGCAGATGTCCATGCGCTCGCCCTGGTTTCCAGCAGACGAGGCCTCCGTGATTTTCACCAGGGTTCCGGCCATGGCGTTGAATTTCATCACAAAGGTGGCCCCATTGGCTTTACCGATTGCGTAGAGGAAGTCACCCTGGCCGTAGATCAGTTCGCTGTCACCCCGTCCACCGGCGATGGCTGTACCCAACCCGCCTTCCATCGCGGCGTCGATCACCTCCGCCGGGATGATATCGCGCACTTTCGAACCGGCGTCATTGAAAATGGAGTATTTCACAACACCGTCCGAATCCTGAAATCGGCAGCAGAACCAGCCGTTGCCCGCCGCCAT
>JAKPRU010000621.1 GCA_029557025.1 Candidatus Omnitrophota bacterium
TTTTGAATTGCCTTTTTCCGTTAACTATCCGACTATTTCCTACGTACTGCTCACGCGAATCAACTGGGAGGGAAAATGCGAATCGTGATTACCGGTGGAGCCGGATTTCTGGGGAGTCATTTGTGCCACCGTTTGTTGAGCATGGGGAACGAAGTGATTTGCCTTGATAATCTTTCGACAGGAAGCGTGGACAACATCTCTCACCTGCTGGGCCGCGAGGGCTTTCATTTCTACAAACACGATGTCACGGAATATATTTTTGTCAGCCAGTCCATCGATGCCGTGATGCATTTCGCCTCTCCCGCCAGTCCGCGCGATTATCTGGAGATGCCTATCCAGACATTGAAAGTGGGCGCGCTGGGAACGCACAAAACCATCGGCCTGGCAAAGCGAACCAACGCCCGCTTCCTGATGGCGAGCACCTCGGAAACGTATGGGGATCCCCTCGTGAATCCGCAATCGGAGACCTACTGGGGAAACGTCAATCCCATAGGATTGCGCGGCGTCTACGATGAAGCAAAGCGGTTCGCCGAAGCCTTGGTGATGGCTTATCACCGGTATCATGGCGTCGATACGCGAATCGCCCGCATATTCAATACCTATGGACCCCGGATGCGTCCTCATGACGGACGGGTTGTTTCGAACTTCATTGTTCAGGCGCTGCGCGGCGAGCCATTGACTGTTTATGGGACAGGAGACCAGACGCGCAGTTTCTGCTACGTCGACGATGAAATCGAGGGATTGATCAGGCTTCTCATGGCGCCGGCTTCGGATGACGTCCACGCTCCTGTGAACATCGGTAATCCTCATGAGGTGACGGTGCTGGAAATCGCCGAGAAAGTCATCAGGCTCAGCGGTTCAACGAGCCGGATTACGTATGAGCCTCTGCCGGAAGACGATCCAAAGGTCCGCCGCCCCGACATTTCCCGGGCGATGAAGCTGTTGAACTGGAGCCCCCAAATAGCGCTCGATGACGGTTTGCGCAAGACCATCGACTATTTTGTATCCAAACTGCAGGTCAATTGACCCCAAGTTTGGAGTGCGGCGGTTTGCGCGCTTCAAATGCCGTCCTGTGATATGATCCTCTGCCGGAGGCAATGAATGAAGGTGCCCTTATTGGATTTGCAGGCTCAATATGCGACGATTCGGGAAGAAGTGCGCGCGGCGGTTG
>JAKPRU010000633.1 GCA_029557025.1 Candidatus Omnitrophota bacterium
TCTGGAGTACCGTAGGCCATGTGGCGACGGTGGCCGGAGATCTGAACCGTCCCTTGTCCGTGTGCGGCGAAATGGGCGGCCAGCCCCAATACCTGCCCAACCTCATTGCCCGGGGCGTACGCTCCGTGAGCGTAAGCCCGCGCCTCATCGGACTCGCACGGATCACCGCGCGCCGGGCATCGGGCGTCTTGCGCAAGGGAACCGGGAAGTAACCGCGAACGCGAATCTCCCGCAGCGGGAAGGCTCCGGTGCTTCCGCTGGAACGTTTTGAAATATCCGCAGGACCTTCGGCCCCTGTTGATCCTCTCTGTTGATCGTCAATGTGAAAAATCCTCTTATTTTTGTGTATCCTGTGTCAAGTGATAGCGTAGAATGTTATTTCGTTCTTTCGGAAGCGGAAAGTCTGTCTGCGAAGCGGTCTTGAGGCGTATAGGCCCTTCCACGAACTGGCTTCCTGCCGACCGGAAGTAGTACTCAGGCGGTCGGCCCACCGGAATCGAAGATCAGCCTTGGAAGCGGATCCGACAACACGTCGTGTTCCGTGTACAGGAGTCTGTTGAAGTTGAAGAAGACAGCATCATTACAAAGAATGACCCGCCAGCGCAGGGCGTTGATGGAAGTACTCCATCGCAGGAATTGGCATCCCACCGCCGAGGAAGTGCATGGCCTCGTCAGGCAACGGGCGCCGGGCATCAGCTTGGGCACCGTGTACCGCAATCTGGACATACTTGCCCGGGGCGGCTTCATACAGGCGATCGAAGGCGCGGGCCTGCAACGGCGTTACGATGGAAACCCGGTTCCCCATTTCCATTTTCAGTGCAAAAGATGCGGGGAAATGCACGATATGGAACCCCGGGAGAATTGGATGCCTCCCCCGTTGAAAGACTGCCCCGGATTCCGGATCACCGGGTTCCGGCTGCTGTTTGAGGGTTATTGTCCGAAATGCGCCCCCCTTTCCGGTGATGACAGGACCAGGGAATAAACCGGGTCTTTTCTTTCGTTTCTCTTGTGGAATATTCACGGG
>JAKPRU010000640.1 GCA_029557025.1 Candidatus Omnitrophota bacterium
TACCGTTCAGGATCCTCTCGGGCGGCAATCACATAGATTTCCGAAAGCCCGCCGATAATTTCGCAACCGTGATCCCGAAGCCGGATGGACTCGAACCCGGTCACGGGCCGTTCAAGCAGGTAACGGTCCGCGAGACGAAAACAGCGGTCTTTGTACCAGGCGTCCCGGGTACACCAGTACAAACGGCTCATGGCCTGCATCAGGTCCCCGCAGACTTCAATGCTTTCGGAAGGGCACACCTCTTCGGAAAGATTGCTTTCCGCCTGTTCGTAGAGGGCGTGCGCGAGTTCCTGCATCCGGTCCAGCCACGGGCCCGGTCCGGACCACTCCACTACCGGCATCAGGCCGTCCTTGATATATTCCGCGGCCCCGAAGATGCGGTCTGAAAGGGTACCGCCGCCTTCTGCGACGGATTGCAGCCGAAAGTCAAACACCCCGGGCAGTCCTCCGGCCGTTTCGCACAGGCGCTTCTCCTGCTCCAGGATGTGCGCTACCGCCCGCTCCATGTGGTACAGGCCGGTGACGGACGCCGTGAGCACGAGAAACGGGTAGTTGTCCGCGGCGGCATCCTTGCCGTTCCAGAAGGGGTCCTGCGTGAGATTGCGGGGAAGCAATCCGGTTTCAGGATCCGCCTGGGCGAGCCACCCATTGGCATAACGGTGGCAGAAGAGGATCGCTTCGCGCGCGGCGGCTGCATTCTCCTCCAACAGGCGCGTGGTCCTGCCCGTATCTTCGCCATAAACCGCATAACAGAGAACCAAGGTAACCGCGAGCAGCAGTCGCAACATGGGAGCATCCTTTCCCCTGCTAAAGAAAGCCTTTCTTTCAGGTCAGACCCGTACCGACGGCCCTGATTTAAGCACAGATGAAAAGATAAATACAAAGGCCTTCGATGCCCGGTTCAGAGTCCTTGAAATATCCCAATGATCGGATCCGGCACCTTCAATCTCTTCGGCCTGCAGTGCGAAAAGCGTGCGGGGTATCCCCGGATTCGAGGTGCTGATATGGCACACGAACAAGAAGAGCGCGCATATTTGGACTTTGTCGCATTCTTTCTGGAATTCTCTGGCAGTAACGAAATCGAATATTTGGGCTAATCCAGCGCAAATTACGAGATATGCCCGAAGTCGATCAAAAAGACAGTTGACTTTGATCATAGGCATTGGTAAAATGCGCGCGGTTTACCTCGTGTAGGTGGATGGACCTGTCCTGCAAGTGGGTTTATCCGGTCTTTAGAAATCTGGTTCCTTTAAACACGGAGAAGAAGTCCATGATTACAAAGAAATATTGGTGTAGTATTTTGACACCCCGGTGTACTCCTCTCGCGGTGATCGCGTGTGTTTTGGCTGTTTTCGCATTTAATCCAAGCGTTGCCTTGGCACAATGTGCACCCGATCTGACTCCGCCCACCATCGCGTGTACCGAT
>JAKPRU010000649.1 GCA_029557025.1 Candidatus Omnitrophota bacterium
GCAGGAGGATAACCATGGTTCGAGTTGGCGTACTACTATCCGGATGCGGCGTTTTTGACGGGTCGGAGATACATGAGGCCGTACTGACACTCCTGGCCCTGGACCGGGCCGGGGCCGAGATTGTCTGCATGGCTCCCAACATGGATCAAATGCACGTGGTCAATCATTTCACAAATGAGGAGATGAAAGGACAATCCCGAAATGTCCTGGTGGAGTCCGCGCGGATCGCGCGTGGGAACATCCTGGATGTTGCGAAAGTGAAAGTGGGGGATTTGGATGCCCTGATTATCCCCGGCGGATTCGGCGCGGCAAAGAATCTCTGCACATTTGCGGTGGATGGCCCCGGATGCCGCGTCCAGCCGGAGGTTCGCCGACTGGTCTCCGAAATGGCGGAGGCCCACAAACCCATCGGTGCAATCTGTATCGCTCCGGCCGTTCTCGCGGCGGTCCTGGGCGCAAAGAACCCCACTATCACCATCGGGACCGACCGGCAAACAGCCCACGCCTTGGAATCCATGGGCGCTGTTCACCAGGAATGCCCGGTGGATAAGGCCGTTGTGGATTCGCACAGGAACCTTGTAACCACGCCCGCCTATATGCTCGGCCCGTCAATCAAGGATGTGGCAAAGGGAATTGAGGATCTGGTTCAGAAGGTACTGGGGCTGGTGAAAACGTGACTTTCTTCTTGGTCCAGCCGGTCCGCTGCTTTGCTCATAACATGTCCTCGTCCTCAGAATCGGCTATTTGACCGAACTCTTTCGCAGCGGCTCGGCCGAGGCGGATTTTGGCCCCCCGAATGCGGTTGTCGATATCCGTAAGAAGGCTTTTGGGATCCTTGCCCAGGATACGAATCTTGTATTTGGGTAAGTCTTCTATAATAACCTGATCGCGCAGTTTCTGCGCCTCCGCAACATTGTGGTCGCTTTCCATCAGCAGATGTTGGGCGCGCAGAAGTTTCTGGACTGCATCCGCTTCCGCTTTCCGCTGTGCCGGAGTCATTCTCTCCCGCCCATCCTGCCTGCGCAGCCACCGGATAAACAAAAACGTCCCGACGAAAATGCCCGCCAGGATCGCAATCAAAAAAAATAACTTCAGGATCTCGGGAAGAGTCTCGTTGATCCAATCAACAATTGAATCGACATTCATGGCACGGCTCGAGAGAATGACTTAGGCCCGTTCGGCGATCAGAAGTCAGTACTCTCCCGACAATCGTCAGCATGAAAGTCGCGCCGTCGGATTCCTCAGGGTGTTGTGGACATCTCGATATAGTCGTGGACTTCCACAACCCCTTCGACGCCCTTTACGACGTTCAAGATAGCGGCCTTCTGGTCCTCAGAACCGGCCACACCATCCAGAGTCACCGTCCCCCGATACGAATCAATGTCGAGAGAAAACGGGCCGGCTGGACCCGTTTCGGCAAGGAGCCGCTGTTCGATCTCGGTGCAAATCGCTTTGTCGTCCACCACAGAAGCCTGCTTTTTCTTCCATGTGGCGCAACCCGCCAGCAGGCAAAGAGAACATGCCAGAATGAGAACCCACCGAATTGTCCGCATCTTTTCCTCCATGCAAGTCACGGGTATTTTTGCGCACGGTGTATGCCGCGATTCACCCGGAATTTTGCGCGAACTCACATCCCTACAACGATACAGAAGACAATTCGGTTTTTCAAGATGC
>JAKPRU010000651.1 GCA_029557025.1 Candidatus Omnitrophota bacterium
GCGGATATTCCACAGGCGACGGTCTTTGGGCGGTTCCATGGTCCTCGGCGAAACCAGGGTTACCTCGTCGATTCGTTGCGGGTTTGCATCCGGTTTACAGGAGAGAACCAGCGCGGCGACCTGTCTGCCGAGAACATCGCCGTTTGCGGTCAGTTTGAGCGGAAACGACTCGTCGGCTTGGAGTTTCACCGCGCCCGCTTTCTCCCATTGATAATACCGACCATTTCCCTTCGAGTGCGTCGGTTCGAAAGTGGTATCGGCGATGCTCACACGGCAATAACTGTTGTCCAGCGCCTTGACCCAGACGGTGTATTCGCCGCTTTCTGTGACCGATCCGCCCTTTTCCATCCAATCGACGATAGTACCGAGATTGCACAACTGAAAAGTGCCGGATGCCTGCTGCATGGCTTTTCCTTTTTCGCGAACGGTCTGCTCTTCTCCGAAGACGCCTGGAATGAACGAAACACAGAAGAGGATGAAGAACAAAGATGATATGATTCGAGAGGAAGTCCTGGAAATCATGGGTCCACTCCGTAAGAATAATTGGAACAAGATAATACGCCCATGGTTTTGTTCTGGGAAGATAGGACAGAATTGACGGGATGGGCGGTTTTCACATCATCCCAAGGAGATCACATGGTTCCTCCAAAGGCAATTATAATCGCATCCGGCAGTGAACTGCTCGCCGGTCTTCACACGGACACGAACACACAGTTTTTGGCTCAGTCTCTTCGCCGCATCGGGATTGGAGTTGTGCGAACCCTGATTGTGGGGGATGCGTACAATGACCTGGTGGATACTTTTTCGTATGCGCTGGACAGGGCGCAGGTTGTGGTTGTATCCGGCGGGCTGGGACCGACAGTGGATGATCTGACTCGTGAGGCGCTGTCGGAAGCCACCGGGATTGAAATGGTTGAAAGTCCGTACGCACTGGCGGAAATCCGGGAACGATTTCGGTCCTTGAACCGGGAAATGTCGGAGAACAACCGTCGTCAGGCTCTGGTTCCAGTATCGGGAATGTATTTCTCGAACCCGAACGGAACCGCGCCGGGTCTCGTGTTCGATGCTGGAGAGCGGCTGGCGATTGCCCTGCCCGGCCCCCCGCGTGAAATGCGGCCCATGGTGGAGAATTATGTTATTCCGTTTCTGGAACAGAGGTACCCGGGATTGCCGAGGGAATCATCCGTCATGGTCCGTTTTGTGGGAAGTGGGGAATCCGATATCGACCAGATTCTTCGAGAGAAAGTTCCATTTGATCCGCGAATCCGGGTTTCGCTGTTGGCACGGTTGGGGCTTGTGGATTTGACGTTGTACTGTCCCACCAGCGAAAAGGAGGATCTGAATCTGCTCGAAGAGTCCCGAAATCGGGTTCTGGAGGTACTGGGGGATTATGCTTATGCTACGGAATTGGTTGATCTGAGTGAGGTGGTTGGACTCCAACTGAGGAAGCGTGGTGAGACGCTGGCCACGGCGGAATCATGCACCGGCGGGCTGATTGGGGCGTCCATCACGGCGATCCCCGGTTCTTCGCGGTATTACCTGGGCGGATTTGTGACTTACAGTAATGAATCGAAGGTTTCGCAGCTGGGAGTCCGCCCTGAGACGCTGGAGAGGCACGGTGCGGTAAGCGAACAAACGGCGCGGGAAATGGCTGTGGGCGGAGTGAAAGCGCTGAACGCGGTCTGGTGCGTTGCTGTAACGGGGATTGCCGGGCCGGATGGAGGGACGCCGGAGAAGCCGGTGGGCACAGTTTGGATCGGAGTGGCCTCTCCCAAGCAAAACTGGAGTTTGGTGCGGCGGTGTCAATTTTTTGGGGATCGCGAGGCGATTCGGGAGAGGACGCGGATTACGGCGCTTGATGAGATTCGCAAGGCATTGAAAAAGGTTGCTTTATAGTATGGGATGAAGGGGGCAAAGTGGATCTGGTGGCAGAGCGGATACAGTACAGATGAGAAAGAAACTGGAGAGGATTCGATTTTTTCGGGGAAAACGACTTGCTTGACAATCTGACCGGAATCTCTGAACATCATGGACGAAAGCGCATTGCTCGACGGAGGAATCGAAATGAACGAACACATCATCAAACGGCGAAGTTTCTTGCAGGCAACGGCTGCCGGAACAGCCGTAATCGGACTGGCCGGGCCATCGTTGATAGCCTCCGGGGCGACCGGCACACCGCCAAAGCCCGCTCTGTTGGGCGGAACCCCCATACGCCAGACTCCGTTCCCTTCCTGGCCCATAATCGAGAAGAACGATGAAGAAGCGTGGATGGAGGTCTTGCGCTCCAAGCATTGGTGCCGCCTCGGACAAAAGTCCGTTGAGGCGTTTGAGAGGGAATTTGCGAAGCGGACCGGTTCTAAGGAATGTCTTCTCACCGCCAACGGGACGGGGGCGTTGTGGACGGCGCTGAACGCCCTCGGCGTCGGACCCGGCGATGAGGTCATTGTGACGCCTTACACCTTTGTGGCGACCGTGAACGTAATCCTCCTGCAATATGCCCTGCCGATCTTCGTGGACATTGATCCGGAGACCTTCCTGATCGATCCTGACAAGATTGAAGCGGCAATCACGGACCGCACACGCTGCATTCTTCCGGTACATATTGGCGGATCTCCCGCCGATCTGGACAGAATTATCGCAATTGGGAAGAAACATAATATCCCGGTGGTGGAGGATGCCTGCCAGGCCCATTTGGCGGAATGGCGGGGCAAGAAGGTCGGCACATTGGGCGATGCGGGATGTTTCAGCTTCCAGGAATCCAAGAATCTGGCCAGCGGGGAGGGTGGCGCACTTCTGACCCAGGACAGCGAACTCATAGACCGGTGCTATTCGTTTCACACGAACGGCATCCGGCGGGACGGTCCAGGATACCTCATCAACGGCGCAAACCTGCGCATGACAGAGTTTCAGGGAGCCTTACTGATGTCTCAGTTGACCCGCTTTGAGGAGCAGAGTCGAATCCGTGTGCAAAACGCCGAGTACTTGACCAATCGCCTGAATGAGATTGACGGTATTCATCCGGCGAAAAAGTACGACGGCTGCACCCGTCACGCTTATCATCTGTATATGTCGCGATACGAGGCGGACAAGTTTGCCGGACTGCCACGTGAGCAGTTCCTCAAAGCCTTGCGGGCGGAGGGCATTCCCTGCTCCGGCGGGTATGGCAGCGTAAAAGGAACTTATGCGCTGAACCAGCAACCGTTTATTATGAATTCCCTCAATTCTCGGGGATTCCGGCAAATCTATTCCGAGGAGCGCATCCGAGACTATGTCGAGAGAAACCATTGCCCGCTGGACGACAAACTCTGCACTGAAGCGGTATGGTTTTTCCAATCGATGTTCCTCGGAACGCGCGAGGACATGGACCAGATTGCGGATGCGATCCTGAAAATCCAGGCTCATGCCGCCGATTTGGCGAAGGCTTGATTGCTGCACAGGCTGGAATTCTCCACCGGCCGCTATCCATATCACCTCCGGTCCCATCGTGACAAGTCTCCTTTCGGATGAAACTTGTCCTGCGGGACTCCCGGGAGGATGACATTTTCATTGTGCGGGGACACAGAATGCTGGGTGGTGTTGACAGTCAATGGGAAGGCAGATAAATATATCTTTTTGTGATTTAATCCCAATTCACCGATTTGTGATCCGGTGTAGCTCAATCGGCAGA
>JAKPRU010000654.1 GCA_029557025.1 Candidatus Omnitrophota bacterium
GCAGCGGGGCCGAATGCCCTTTCATGGAGCCATGACCCGAATCACCCTCAAGCGGAATATCGCGGCCAACATTGTCCTGATGGGCGACACGGCAACCGGGAAATCCGAGACCCTGGAGGCGTTTCGATCCCTGGGCGCGGAGTACATCCGTGACATGAGAGTCATTGCGGATGATATGGGGTCGTTTGAGGTGACACGCGATGGAAAGGTGGCGGCCTACGGGACCGAGATCGGCGCATTTGTTCGTCTGGATGACTTGCAGCAGGGATATGCGTTCGACCAGATCGACCGGGCGATCATTATGAGTCCGCAGAAGGTCAATGCCCGTGTGGTCCTGCCGGTGACCTCGCTGGCCGAGGTTCTGCATGGATACCCGGCGAATTACATCTTCTATGCGAACAACTACGAGGAATTGGACGAGGAGCACCACATTATCGACCGGTTTGAGACCCCCGAAGCGGCTTTGCGTGTGTTTCGGGAGGGAGCGGCCATGGCCAAAGGAACCACGACGTCCAAAGGCCTTGTGCATAGCTATTTCGCCAATATCTTCGGACCACCCCAATATCGCGATCTGCACGACCGATTGGCCCAAAGCACTTTTGAGGCAGCGTTTCAGGCGGGTGTTTTCGTGGGACAGATTCGGACCCGGCTGGGCGTTCCCGGCTGCGAGACAACCGGACCTCTCGAAGCCGCGAGAGCCTTGCTGGCCCTGATGTCGGAACCGAACCAACGGTGAGGATTGCACCACAACGCCCCCGCCCCGCTCGCTCTCAACCCCCCACCCCGACCCTCCCCGCGAGCGGGGAGGGAGCCGCATCCCCCATCTGCTATCTTCCTCCCCCCGTTTACGGGGGGATTGAGGGGGGGACAAATCGTCATTCCCCATACAACAGGCTGTTCGGCACGCAGCCCTCTTTGGGTAACAGGAAGATTTCCAGGTTGTCTACATAAATCAACACATTCTCCGTCCCCGGCAAATTGGCGACCTGGAACAATGGAACAATGGTGTTTCCGGGCGGGTCGTACAGCAGCACCATGCGGTGATAGCCGTCCTCAAAGATGCCGCTGTTGGCGGGGATGTTGGTGGCGATAGAACCGTCACTCGAACCATCCAGCGCTCCAAGGCCGACCGCCGCGCCTGAACCGATGGAATACACCGAAAGCCGAATCAAGGCTACATTTTCGCCGATATCCAGCGTTGGGAACACAAGAAGTTCCAACTGCCCCGGATTCGTGATCATGGTGGCTCCTTGTCCGTCAGTGAATCCATCCAAACCGGCGGGGATTGATCCCAGGAAGACATTCCCGTTCTGTGCGTTGATGAATCCGCCGGGATACCGCTGGAATTCCTGTGCAGAGTCGAATGTGAACACGCGCCAGGGAGTCATTTCGGGGGTCGATGGTTGCGGTGTCGGGGTGGGAGTTCTTGTCGGTATGTGTGTCGATTTGGGTGTGGGGGTGTTTGTGGGGGATACAGATTCGATCTCCCAAATCCGTGCCGTTAGATCATAACTCCCCGTTACAATTTTTGTCCCGTCCGGGGAAAACACCACGGAGGTCACTGCTTCTGTATGCCCAGAGAAGATCTGGATCACGCTCCCCATCTTGGCATCCCACAACCTCGCTTCGTTATCGCCGCCAGTACCGCCAGTATAATTTCTCACGCCACTCCCCGTCAATACCTTCGTTCCATCCGGCGAAAATGCCACTGAGGTGACATTTTGAGTATGCCCCGAAAACGAGCCGATTAGTGCCCCTGTCTTTACGTCCCACAACTTCGCGGTCCTGTCCTGGCTACCCGTTAATATCTTCGTTCCGTCTGGCGAAAACGCTACCGAATACACAATAGACGAATGCCCGGAAAACGTGCGAATCACCACCCCGGTCTCCGCATCCCATAGATTCGCCGTCTGATCGTCACCCGCTGTCAATACTTTTGTGCCATCCGGCGAAAATGCCACGGAACGGACACAACCCGTGTACCCGAAAAAGGTCTGGATCACTTGGCAGCTCTCGACATTCCATAACTTTGCCGTCGTATCCGCACTCCCCGTTAATATTCTAGTCCCATCTGGAGAAAACACCACCGAAAGCACAGTATATTCATGTCCGGAAAACGTCTGGAGTAATACCCCAGTCATCGCATCCCACAATCTCACCGTGGTATCATCGCTCCCCGTTAGGACCTGCATCCCATCGGGTGAGAACGCCACAGAGTTGATAGGACCCGTATGCCCCGAGAGCGTCCGAATTACCGTCTCCGTCTCCACATCCCACAGTTTCGCCGTCGTATCCGCACTCCCCGTTAATATTCTAGTCCCATCTGGAGAGATCGCCACCGAAAGCACATAAGACGTGTGCCCGTATGAAAATACTCGGATCACTGTACCTGTTCCCGCATCCCACAACTTTGCCGTATAATCCATGTCCTCTCTAAAAGCAGCTCCCCCTGTCAACACCTTCGTGCCGTCGGGCGAAAATGCCACCGAAATCACGCGAGCCGTATGCCCCGAGAACGTTTGTTCCACCGCCCCCGTCTCCACATCCCACAACTTCGCCGTCTTATCCTCGCTCCCTGTCAATACTTTCGTTCCATCTGGCGAAAAGGCTACCGAACGCACATAAGAAGTATGGCCGGAGAAACCGGAAAAGGTCCGGATCACATTCCCCGTTTCTAGGTCCCACAACTTCGCCGTATAGTCATTACTGCCCGTCAGCACCTTCGTCCCATCCGGCGAGAAGGCTACCGAAGAAACACCGGACGTATGTCCCGAAAACTCTCGAATCCCCTGCCCTGTCCTCGCATCCCACAACTTCGCCGTATTGTCTCCATTCCCGGTCAGGACTTTCGTCCCGTCTGGCGAAAAGGCTACAGAACGGACGCCAGACGTATATCCCGAAAAAAACATTCGAATCTCCTGCCCTGTTCCCGCGTCCCACAACTTCGCCGTATTATCTCCACTTCCCGTCAGGACTTTCGTCCCATCCGGAGAAAGGGCAACGGAATTGATATAGCCTGTATGCCCGGAAAACGTCTGAATCTCCGCACCGGTCCGCGTATCCCACAATCTCGCTGTGGTATCATCACTTCCAGTCAACACTCTCATTCCGTCTGGCGAAAAGGCCACGCAACGAACAGAAGCCGTATGCCCGGAAAACGTTTGCACTATTGCTCCTTTCTCCGCGTCCCATAAGAGGGCACCAGCGCCGCCGCAAGCCGCGATGTATTTCCCGTCCGGTGAATACGCCACTGCCGAAAGTGTCCCCAATCCCAAGATAATCTCGTCCGACGCACCGCGTAGTGGTTCCTGCGCCACTGCCTGCCCGACAGAAACCACACACACCAATGCGACCGCCTCAGACAAGCTGTAGATCCTGTTCCAGCGATTCCGATAGTTCATTGTGGGAACCTCCTTCACTCTGTGAGATACTCGATCCGGAGGAGACTCATACCGCCGGTGAGGGAATTCTATCATGCCGGAATGTGGGTGTATACAAAAAATGTTGGAGATCTCTCCGCACAGTAAGAATGTCAAATGATAACACCAGGCTTTTGCCAAATTCCCGGAGTTGAGCTCGGAATTAGAGTGAGCCGGAGACTCCATGTGAGTGTTGCACACAGAATATTCAGCCAAGGTCAGGCCACCCGCAATTCTGTTTTGGACAATGTTTCTTCTATTTCCTGAAAGCATACAAGGGCCATTCGTGCAGCGCAGAGTCAAGGAATTCCTCTCTTGATATGCCCAGATCGCTTTCTATTTGTTGCGCCGTCTTTTCATACTGGCGCTCAACGGACTCCACGCCCTTTCGGATCACTCATTCGAGGATCTCACCCTTCGAAATATACCACGATAAATAACGGAATGAGATCAGACACTCGCCACCTGCTTCATCCGTCGGAGGTCGCACTTCATACGGATATTAGGGCGGGTCTCTTTTCCATGTAGAATTCCAGTAAAAAGCAAGACGGCGGAATAGGGATACGATCAATGAATTCGTGCACATCTCGGCAGATCTTACAGTATCTGCTTGCCTGCGGAAATATTCACATTCTGACTTATTTTGCAGATTCTTCCGGATTGTTCTTTGTGTATTTTCCCCATACGGAATGTGCCCAAGCCCGCGCGAAGGCTTCCCGGAACGCGGTCGGTTTGGGTTTGCCGGTCAACTTATCCTGCCGAAGGGATGCTCTTCAGAAACAGCCACAGGCTGGAAGCCCATGTCACCACATTATTTGAGGATTCTTAGGGGTGGCACTGTATCTTGGCGGTGAAGGGAACGGACGGGATTATTCACCCCTGCGGTCCTTCCCCACAGAACACCTGAACCTGCTGCCGGTCGTTCAGCCAGAAAACCGCGCATCGTTCTCCTGCGGCAGTGACTCCCATTTCCGCCAGGTGTTTCAGAAGGATCGAAAGGTGATTGAAGTCCTGTCCGATGAATTCGGGCACGATGACAGGGGGCTATCGCCCATAGGGCAATCTCCGTCCTCATCCTGAAAATGGCCCCGGAATGTTTTTCAATCCCTCCCTCTTGCACATCTGAGATAAAGTGACATACCACTATTAGCCCGGAGTTCTCACGGTAGCCATTTTTAAAGGTCGTCTTTTATGGCATAAATAGAGTTGTGATAAGAACTTATCGTATGCCAGGAAGGTGACCTTATGAAAACAGAGCGTATAGGAACGTTACTCGATTTTCAACCGTTCGAGAAGCGGGAAGTGGTGGCCTCGTTTGACAGAGGAACGATCACATCGGATGCAGGCGGGATGCTGTTGCGGGAAGTGGAGGAAAGGCGAGGAAACGGTATGCGCGGACACAGAAAGCGGTGCGGGTGTACAGCGCAATGTCAGAGATTCGACTCAAGTTGTTCAAACTAGGGGCTCGGATTCGGGTGACGGTGCGAAGGATCGTGGTGTCGATGGCGAGCGGTTGTCTGTATCAGGCTCTTTTTGCTGCCGCGTA
>JAKPRU010000658.1 GCA_029557025.1 Candidatus Omnitrophota bacterium
CGAAGGGATCAGTGAACCAGGCCAGCCGGGAAATACAATTATTGAATATGCATGGGAACTGGATGGAGATAATGACTTCAATGACGCCTATGGCGTCACGCCGAACATAACCGGTCTTCTGGGTGTTGGCGCCTATCTGATCCAGCTTCGGGTAACCGACAACTCCGCCGCATCGCATCCCAGCTATCCGATTGGCGGCACTCCCGCCAATCTCTCCGATACGGATTCCGCTCCGCTCAATATTCGTGCGGCAACAGATCCGCTCTGCAGCACATCGTGCGTAAGCGATCTTACCGCCAGGGCCAAACCTACCAAGGTCGACCTCGTGTGGACCTGGAGGACCGGAGCCCATCATTACAATGTTTACCGAGGAACGATTAGTGGCGGCCCCTATATGCTGATTGGGGAGGTGTCTGCTCCGTCCCTCATTGGCGGCATAAGCAAAGGCGTTTATGCCGATCTGGGCTTGGTCAACGGCACAACCTACTACTACGTCGTCAGGGAGGCGGCGGCCAATAACGACGAATTCTGCCAGTCGAATCAGGCCTCTGCCAGACCCACGGCTCGCTGACTGCAGGACGATGCGAGGCTGAAATAACTGTCTGATCCATCTTCCTGGCGCTCCGGCCGGATTCAAGAACAAGGCCGGCCGGAGCTGTAGCCAATCGCCTCTGGAAGATGTGGTTCAGGGAGAAACCTGAAACGAAACGGGACTTTTCATCACTGCTCTGCACGGACCGTCGTATCCATCCGGGATCCCACGGCCAGCGGCCCATTGATCAAAACGGATTTAAATGAATTCAACGGCCATCTCTCTTGCGCAATCCTATCCAGCAATCTACACCCGTAGCACTGCCCCTAATCATTCAACGGCTTTTTGTGGAGGAATCCTATGAAAAGAATGTGGTGCGCCTTGATAATGCTGATGCTGCTTTCGATCTCTGCCCCGGCGGATCCGCAAGCCCCCGTATATATCCAGCTTTTCAGCCGTTTCGATGATCATTTGAATATTGAAATTCCTGATGAGACATTGACATGGACGCTTGGAATGGTGGAGAAACGCCGAACAGCCAATCCTCAATCGCGCATCTCCGTCCTTCTTCAGTTTACCGGCGCCATGAGCGAGGCCATGGCGGATCGCAATCGAGCCAACGGATTGCTGGACCGCATTATTGACCTCTCCAGGCGCGGATTTGTGGATGTCGGATATGACGGCACGGAGGAACCTACATGGCGCACTCGGCCCCGCCCCAACTTTCGAACCGCGAAAACTCCATCGGAGCGATGGATGGCGCGTATAGAACCGGCGGGATGGTTTTTAACAGATCATAAACACCTGCTCAAAGGATATCCGGATGCATCGCAGGCGGGAGGCCTGAAAAAAGCAGTTCAGGTATTTGGTTCCATAGTTTCCGTTTCCGGATACAGCGAGGAATTAGGCGGCGATCCTGAATACTGCCATCAAATCCGCACCTTTGTCCGCGATGCTATTCTCCCCGGACTTCCCGAGCCGACAACCTGGCCGGCAAGGGATCTAAACGGCTATCGCGGAGCAGTGGAAGGGCTGGGAACACTGGTAAGTCCGGGCCCCGATTTTGCCCCGGAGCTCTTCTGGCAGGACAATTTTCTTCGGCTCTCGGATACGAGCGGGCCCGCCGTTCGACTGTTCTTTGCGCAGGAAGGCCCCGAGGCTCT
>JAKPRU010000663.1 GCA_029557025.1 Candidatus Omnitrophota bacterium
GGGTCGGGCCGGAGCCCGATGAGAGGAGAACGCAGAATGCCCATGGTTCCGCCAAGCGCGGCGGCAATGACAACCTCGTCATCAATGTTGAGGAGCGCATCCGCGTCCGGCTGATTCTGGAGATGGTACGTGATGGTCGCAAACCGGTTGAGCATGGTGGCATTCCCCAGTTCGGGCGAGATATCGTAGAGCCGGATGACATCGGTGAGTGCGAGGCGTACCTTT
The DNA here is from genome assembly GCA_029557025.1 of Candidatus Omnitrophota bacterium. Taxonomy (GTDB): domain Bacteria; phylum Hinthialibacterota; class Hinthialibacteria; order Hinthialibacterales; family JAKPRU01; genus JAKPRU01. Next base: position 226 of record JAKPRU010000663.1, read on the forward strand.
CCACGCTCGACAAACTCGGTACTGTAGTTCATTCCTTCTGGCAGTTCTGTAAAAGGAACGCCCGGGTGAGAGAGCACGGTTTCGAAGAAAAGATCGGGCACGATGCTGTCTTTCAGTGCCATCATCATACGGATTTTCCCGTCATCGCCGGGTACATCCATTTTCCAGTACCGTATCCCTGTATCGCGCGACCATGCGAATCGCTCGCTCCAGTATTGACGTATATATGCGTCGTCGTTCCTCATCCGTTCCCTGCGTGCGCGATCCTGCGGCGATTCATCGGTGCGGAACCAGAGTCCGATCCCACGCCAGCCGTTCGCCACGGTCCGGGTATTGAGCTGTAACCATTTTTCGGGAATCGTCCCGGTAAAGGAGGGGAATTTCACGGGATCGAGATCACCGAGGTTCCGGTACGATTCATCGTTCGAAACCGGGATATTCCAGCCGTCGTCCAGCACGACGAAAAGATCGTTCCGAATTTTGGGAAAGAACGTCGTGAGCCAGCCGGTTTGACCGAATAGGGTCTGTTCGGTGAAAAAATCCGCCCTGTAACGATAGACATGCTCGACCCGGAAGATCAGGGTGTCGATGACCGCATCCCCCTGGCCATACATATAACTCTGCGCCGCCCAGGTACACCAATAATTCGGGGTGTTCCCAGGCGTGTCGGGAATGAGGTTGCGAGCCGTTCCGGGATCGCAGAAGGTGATGAGCAGGACGAATGGAATGATAATCAGGGGTACGGTACCGCGATGGACAGGACTCATCGGGACTCCTTTTTTTGGTTCATCCGCAAAATCCATTGGTGAGGGGTGGGGTTGGTAAATATCCAAGAGTGTGATAGAGAGCGACTTGGCCCGGATTATGCATAAAAAAAGCGGTGCAATGATGTAAGGTATTGAGTATATTGTATTTGAGAAGAAACAACGCACTCAAGACACTTACATTCTGAGGATGCACCGCATGGCTGAATATACCCAACTTTCGTTTTCATTTACAAGTACTTCCGGGAAAAAGGTGATTGCGGATTTCTCCGGGGAGCAGGTGACCTCTGATGCCGGAGTGCTTCTGTTGCGGGAAGTGGCCGAACGCTTTGGTCTGTTCGACCGCCTGGCACATGCCATTGAAGATTTCCGCCATCCCGGTTACATCACGCATTCGCTTCGTGACCTGCTTGCCCAG
>JAKPRU010000677.1 GCA_029557025.1 Candidatus Omnitrophota bacterium
GTGGGCAAAAGCACCTTGTTCAACCGTCTCGTCGGGCGACAAGATGCCATTGTGGACGATCAGCCCGGTGTGACACGCGATGCCAAGGAACGGCCCGCTTCCTGGAATGGCCGCGACTTCATCCTGGTCGATACCGGCGGCCTGTTCGGCCCGGAGGATGACCCGTTCTCGGCTGTCATCCAGGCCAAAATCGAGGAGGTTATTTCCGAGGCGGATATCCTTCTGCTGATGTTGGATGCTCAGGATGGCCCGACTCCCGTGGATCATCAGGTCATGGATTTTCTCCGAAAGCTTCGCCGGAAAACAATCGTCGTCGTCAACAAACTCGATAATCCATCCCGGCTCGATCTCGTCGCCCCGTTTTATGAACTCGGCTGCGAGACACTATTCCCCATCTCCTCCACGCACGGAACCGGCACAGGCGATCTGTTGGATGAAATCGTCACCAACCTGCCCCCGCCTGTCGAAACCCCCGCCTATGAGGATGTCCCCGCCATCTCCATTGTGGGGCGTCCCAATGTCGGCAAAAGTACTCTGCTCAACCGCCTGGTCGGCCGGGACCGATCCATCGTCTCGCCCATCCCCGGTACCACGCGCGATCCGGTCGATACCCTCGTCGAATACGAGGGGCAGCGGTATTTGCTCATCGACACCGCCGGCATCCGACGTCGCGCCAAAATGCACCAGGGGCTGGACCGCTATGCCCTCATGCGCGGTGAGGAGGCCATCGAACGAAGCGATGTCGCTCTCCTGATGATCGACGGAGCCGAGGGTCTCACCGAAACAGATGCTCGTGTCTTCTCTTATGCCCATGATGCCGGGAAAGCCGCTGTTATTCTGGTCAACAAGTGGGACATTGCGGAGCGAGCCAAAGTGACCGGCGATGCCTTTCTCAAGAAACTCCGTGAGGCCATGCCGTATCTCTCTTATGCTCCCGTCCTGTTCGTTTCGGCGGAAACCGGCTATCACGTGCAGAAAATCTTCCCCGAAATCCGGCGCGTCCTGGAGGGCCATCAGCTGCGCCCGTCCACCTCAGACCTGAATGATCTCCTGGAGGAAATCCTCCTGCGCCATCCGCCACCATCCAAGAAGGGAAGGGAATCGAAAGCCTTCTACTGGACCCAAGTCGCCGTCCAGCCCCCGACCATTGTCCTATTCGTCAATGATCCCGATCTGATACACTTCTCTTACCGGCGATTCCTGGTCAATCGCCTGTATGAGCGGTTCGGTTTCTATGGGACTCCCATTCGTCTCTTGCTCCGGGCCCGTAAACGCTCCGAATAAGAGAAGGTTGTTTATGTTTCTCAGGTCTTTGTGGATACTTGGTTGCTATATCGTCGGATCCATCCCCAACGGCTATTGGATTGTCAGGACATTCATGGGCATCGATGTGCGTGAGCATGGCAGCGGGAATATCGGTTTTACCAATGTCCTTCGCGTCGCCGGCATGAAACTCGGTATCCCGGTTTTTCTCCTGGATATCCTCAAAGGCGCGGTCCCCGTATATTTGACAATCCGCCTGTTTCCCGGCGAGGAACTGATCTATGTCCTTGCCGGAGCGGCCTGCCTGGCCGGGCATAGTTGGTCCTGCTTTCTTCAATTTCGCGGCGGCAAAATCGTTGCCACATCCCTTGGCGTGTTCCTGGTTCTCAAATGGGAGGCCATCCTTGTTTGCGTCGCCGTGTTTCTGATCGTTTTCGTCGCCACCCGCATTGTCTCCCTCGGCTCACTCCTTGCGGCCGTGACTCTCGTCCTCGTTCAAATAATCGAGTTTTTCTACTTCCCGGCCTGGTCGCCCAGTACGGAAATCTTCGTCTTTTCGGTTCTCGCTGCCATCCTGGTAGTCATCAAACACCGCTCGAATATCCGACGTCTCCTGGCCGGGCAGGAAAACAAATTGTCCCTCTCGAAAGGAAATTCATCGTGAAAATCATTCCGGCAATCGACGTTCGAGGCGGGCGCTGTGTACGCCTTTACCAGGGTGACTATAACCGCGAACAGATGTATTCCGAGGACCCCGTCTCTGTCGCCCTCAAATGGCAACATGATGGCGCGGAACTGCTCCACCTCGTCGATCTCGACGGCGCAAGAGATGGAACCCCCACTAATCGCGACATTCTCGCCACCATTGCCGGACAAACCTCCTGCCCCTGCGAGGTCGGGGGAGGCATTCGCGAGGAGGACCATATCCGCTGGTATCTGGACCATGGTGTCAACCGGATCATCCTCGGAAGCATGGCGATCTCCGATCCCCCCCGCTTCCGACAAATCTGCCGCACTTTCCCCGGGCGCATCGTCCTCGCCCTTGATGCCAGGAACGGTTTCGTTTCCACACGCGGGTGGCGTGAGGATTCTGCCCTCCGCGCCGAGGACCTTCTCATCCAGGTCAGCAACCTCCCCCTCGCCGCTGTGCAATATACCGACATCGCCAAAGACGGCACACTGGAAGGTCCGAACCTCCCCGCCGTTCGCTCCATGGCGACCCTGTGCCCGTTTACCTTTATTACCGCCGGCGGAATCGGTACCCTGGATCACATCCGCGCGTTGGAAAGGCTCGATCGAGAATTGGATGGAAAAATCTGGGGAGTCATTGTCGGACAGGCGCTGTATCGCGGGGCCTTCACTTTGCCGGAAGCCATTGTGGCGGCGTGCGGCGAAAACCTGCCCGGATTGACCGAAAAAGGACCTTGAACACATGCTTCGACGAATGTTGAAATCAAAAATACAGCAAATCCGAGTCACCCATAAAGAACTGTATTATGCCGGAAGTCTCGCCGTCGATATGGACCTGTACGATGCCGCGGATATCAAGTCCGGCGAGTCTGTCCATATCTACAATATGTCCAACGGCGAACGGCTCGAAACGTATGCTATCCCGGCTCCACGCGGCTCCGGTATCGTTTCCATTAAAGGAGCCGCATGTCGGAAAATGGAGATCGGCGATGAAATCCTCGTCGTCTCCTTCGCCGACTATTCCGAGGAGGAATTAAACCGATACCGGCACAAAATCGTGTTCGTCGACAGCAACAATAAACTCGACCGCATCGAAGAACGAACCGACGACGATTACCTGCCGAATACATGACCGGCATCGGCTACCGGATGAACAACACACGCCCACGGCTTCTCATTGTCTGGCACGGCGCTCTCTTTCCGGAATATCGGAAACCGTTCGATCTGTTGCACCGCTCCACCTGCGATGTCACACTCCTCGTCCCGACACACTGGCGACAGGCCCTTCCTCGCGAGCAGGCATATATCCCGGACAGTAACGAATCCTTTCGGACTCGTGTGGAACGTGTCCGCTTCTCCAACCACGCCGTACTCCACCATTATCCCGATTTGTACCGGATTCTCCACGAGACTTCGCCCGACGTGCTTCTTGCAATGGAGGAACCGTACAGCCTGCTCACCGCACGCCTGCTGTTCTGGTGCCGAAAACACAACATCCCATTTCTTTTTCATACCTACCAGGATATTTACAAACATTACCCGCCCCCGTTCGGCTGGACTCAATCTTATGTACTGAAACACGCGCATTGGGCCCTGGTAGCCAATCGCACGGTCGAACAGGTCCTCCGCCGGAAAGGATTTACCCGTCCGATCACCCTGTATCCCTACGGCATTGACCCCGTTCAATTCCAGCCTGTCGAAAAGCAATCCTCTACAACGATTCGCATCGGCTATGTCGGCCGATTTGTCCCCGAAAAAGGCATTGATTTGCTCATTTCCGCTTTCGCAAAACTGCCTTCGAGTACTCGACTGGTTCTCGTCGGCGATGGCCCGGAACGAGGCGCGCTTGTCGAATTATCAAATACACTTCGTGTGGCCGATCGGATCGAATGGATCGACCTGGTTCCCCCAAGTCAACTACCGAATATCTACCGGAGTATGGATATCTTCGTTCTTCCATCCCGCACCATGCCGAACTGGCAGGAACAGTTTGGACGGGTTCTTGTCGAGGCCATGGCCTGCGGTGTTCCGGTAGTCGGTTCAGGTTGCGGCGCAATCCCCGAGGTCATCGGCGATGCGGGTCTCATTTTTCCCGAAAACAACGGCGATGCGCTCGTTTCCTGCCTGAACCGTCTCCTTGATTCCGAATCCCTGCGCCGGCAATATGCCGTACTCGGTCGCGAACGGGTTCTTGAGTTCTATACACACGAACACTGCGCCCAGGTACTCACCGAGGCCATCAAATCCCTCCCCCGAAGATCGGGGGAGGTCAGGTGGGGGTTGACCAAATAACGCACAACGAGATTTGACACCAATGCCCAACTTCCGCGTCGCAATCAACGCCCTCTCCATCGTCAACCGAAGCGGAACCGGACGAGTCGTCGAGGGCTTGCTGGATGGTCTCTCTCTGTTGGAGTCGCCCCAGTTCCAATACGATGTCCTTCTCCCGAAGCCTTATCCTGTTAAACAAACCTGGTCCGCTGCCGCCCACCTGTCCTGTTATTCCATCGGTCCGTCTTCCACAATCGCGCGAATCGCTTGGGAGCAAACTGTCCTGCCCCTTTGGGTCCGACATAAAAAATGCTCGGTTCTTCATTCCCCCGCTTTCATCGCCCCGGTTTATGGCTTGGGCAAAGTCCGCTCCGTTGTCACCATTCATGACCTGACGTTTCTCAAGTTTCCAGAGACCATTCGGTTCGGTCGAAAGACCTACTTCCATTGGGCAGTCCTCTCAAGCATGGAGAAATCGCATCTCCTCCTCACGGATTGCGAATCTGTCCGAAATGAGTTGATCTGTTTGGGTATTCCCTGCGAAAAGATTTTCTCTCTTCCTCTCGGCGTCGATGAACGGTTTTTCAGCGTTTCGCCGGAGGAAATCTCTCGTGTTCGCGCGAAATACTCTTTGCCGGAGTCCTATTGCCTTACCGTCGGAACCGTCGAGCCGCGCAAGAACCTGAAAACGATCCTGGCCGCATTCCGCTCGATTTCCGATGTCCCCCCCTTGGTCATCGCCGGTCGGCTCGGCTGGAAGTACGATTCTGTTTTCAGCGAGATAAAGCACGGCGATGTTCCGTTTCTGGACTACGTGGATGATGCCGATCTCCCCGCTCTCTACGCCGGAGCGAGTCTGTACCTCGCCCCCTCTTTGTATGAGGGATTCGGCTTGACTGTCCTGGAAGCCATGGCCGCCGGTTGCCCGGTAATTGCCTCCGATATCCCCGCCCACCGCGAAACAGGCGCCGATTACATCCAATATCTCCCTCCAGCCGACTCTGTTTCCTGGGCATCCGCCATCTCCTCCTTCTTCAATCCGCAATCCGCAATCCCCAATTCGCCGTCTCCTTCCCGTGCCCGCCAATTTTCCTGGAGACAACACGCCATCAACTTTGAGAGAATCATCTTGAATCATGCTTTCCCCGGCGATAGCCTGTAGACCGACATGGGGGGTGCTCCGTTAATACAAGGAAACCACTGAAAGGACTTGGCATGATGCCGGAAGAAAACCGCATGGGTTCTTCCCTGCAAGACTTTATGGCCCGCGTTTCAGCCCTCGCCGCCGTACATCGTCGGAGGGTTCTGCTTCGATGGTCGCTGATTTTCGCAATCTATGGATTGCTTTCGCTGGCCTTTCTCATTCTTGCCGGGTATCTCACCGGCTTCTCCTTTGCAGGTCTGAATACCGCTGCCTGTGTGGTAATTGCCGGCGCTTTGTGGCTCATTGTCGATATCTCAAGAATCCTCTTCTCCGGAAAACTCTCCAGCCGCGATCTGCTGAAACGATACCAGGAGAAACACCCGGAAACATGCGATCGCCTTCTCACCGCACAGGATTTGGTGAAATCCCCCCAGGATATTGACCGTTTGGGATATTCCCGCGAATTAGCTCTCCGCACCGTCGATTTTGCCGAGGAATATCTCGAAAATCTCCTGAAAGAGGAATATCGGCGACCTCCCGTTGAACCACCTGTTGCAATCATCGCCGGGCTGGTCGGCTTCGGTGTGGCCGCGCTGCTTCTTCTGCCGACAGGAAATAACGCTGGACGAGAGTTGTGGGATTCGATGAACGCCTGGTGGATGGAGCCGGTTGTGGTAACCGAAGGAAACATTCTCCTGACCGGTCCCGAACGGGTCCCGCGCGGCTCACCCGCCACACTTACCATCAGCGTACCCAGACAATCCGCCTCAACAGACATAAACACACACCTCTCTCCCCCAAAGATTGGGGGAGACACAGAGGGGGTTGACTTCCACCCCATCCTCCACATCCAAAAATCCGGCCAGTGGCAACGAATCCCGCTGGAACTCGCCCCCGATGGTTCCGCTCGCTATACTGTGCCCGCTGTCCAGGAATCGTTTGCCTGCCTGGTCACCGCCGGCGAACTCGCTTCCGAAAGACTCGTCATCCGCCCGGTCGATCCCCCTGTTCTGGCAGGAATCTCCTGGACTGTCACCCCTCCTGCTTACACACGCCTGCCCGAACGCAAATGGACCGGTGGCCTTACGCAGGTCGTGGTCCCCATGGGCAGCACTGTCGAGGCCCTTGTTCGCGCCGACCAGCCTCTTACCGCCGCAACCTGGCTTCTGGGCGATACACGAATCCCCATGAATGCAACGGACACCGTTGCTGTCGCGTCCGTCCAGGTGTTTTTGCCCTCCCCCTTCGTGTTCGAACTCGTAAATGATCTCGCGATGACCGCGTATTCCGCCACGGAATCCATCTCTGTCCTGCCCGACCGCACTCCCGAGGCCACCATTCAATCTCCGGCACAGACCGCGGATATCGGCCAGTCGCAGCAGCCTGAGATTCGCGCATCCGCCACGGATGATTACGGACTCCAGCGCGTTCTTCTCTGCTATGAAATCAACTACCAGGAGGCACAACGGTTCACTACGGAACTGTGGGCCGCTCAGGATGTTGTGCAATGCCCAACGGAAATCGTCGTCACCTATAATTGGGACCTCAACCCGTTCAAACTGATCCCTGGCGATGAAATCTCCTATTACATCGAGGCTTGGGATAACGATCCGTTCGCGCAGTCCAAGTCCGGGCGATCTCCCACATACATCCTTCGCTCGCCCAGCCTGGCGGATGTCTATCAGGAATTGTTCTCCAAGGAGACTCAACAGGTAGATACGATGGAGAATATCGTCGAAAAACAACACTCCATCACCGAGGAAGTCCAGGATATCGCCGAAAATATCAAGGAAAAAACTGAACAACAAAAAGCGGAGGAGGGAAGCAAAAACTCTCTTTTCCCCGAACAGCAGCGACTGGAGGACCTCCAAAAACGTCAGGAGGAACTTCAAAGCCAGATGAACGAGCTCCAGCAGGAAATCGGCGAGATGACACAGAATGATCCTTCCGAATCCGACCGGAAGGCCGGGTTCTCCGTTGAAACATTGGAAAAAATGGAGCGGATCCGCGAACTGATGAGCCAGATGCTCGATCAGCAGGGTAAGGAACTCCTCCAGAAAGTCGAACAGGTTATCCAGGATCTCTCCGAGAAAGTCGAACCGGCCGCCGTTGAGCAGATGCAGTTCTCCTTCGAAAAATTCGAAAAAGAACTGGATCGAACACTCAACCAAATGCAGGCCGCTTACCAGGTCCGCCAACTGGAGGGCCTCTGGCGTGTTGCCGAGGAAATGGCCGAACGCCAGGACCGACTCCAGCGGAATACCCAACAACTCGCCGAGGACATGCAGAATCCCCACAAGGACCCGGAACAAATCGCCCGCGACCAGGCCGCTCTCGAACAGCGCCAGAATGCCCTCTCTCAGGATGCTCAGAACATGCTGAATGCCATGGACAAACTCGCGGAAAACATGACCCAAATAAACCCGCAATTGAGCGGTAAATTGCAGAAAATGGCCGAGTCCGGACGAAATGAACTAAGCCGAAACATGCAGCAGGCAAGCGAAAAACTCGCGCAAAAAGACCTCTCTGGCGCTCAACAGTCCATGCAAAACGCACGCGATCAACTCAACAAAATGGCCTCCGAACTTCAGCAGGAATTCGGCAACCTCGGCGGATTAAGTATGCAACTGGACCTCGAACGGATTACACGCCTCATCGACCGCACCCTCTTCCTCTCCGAACAACAGGAAAGGCTCGTCGCTTCCTCTTCGCCTCTCTCTCCGCCTGCGGAAATCCTTGAACTGGAAGTCCTCTATGCTCAGGAAGCCGCGCGAATCGCCAATGTCTGGAAAGAAATCATCGCCGGTAATCCCTTCGCGGATGTCTCTGTCATTCCCCTTATGGAATCCGCCGAGGCAGGGATGCGCCAATCCGTCCAAATCTCCGAAAATGAAACCTGGATTCCCCATGGCCCCGCGCACTCCGCCCTCACCAACATCAATGAGGCCGTCCGCGCCATGCTCGAAAGCATGAACACCCTCATGCAGCAGGCCGCCCAGCAGATGGGGGCGGAAGGTTTCTTCGATCAACTCCAGCAACTCATCGAGCAGCAGCAGCAACTCAATCAGGAATCGGGACGCCTTCAGCAACAGCAAGCCCGGGGCGAAGATATTTACTCCCAACTTCAACGCATGGCCACACAGCAGGCCCGTATTCGCAAAGAACTTCAAGAATTGATGCGTAAGTATCGCCACATGAATAACTTACAAAGTAAACTCGATTCGGTGACCAAGGAGATGGAAGAGGTCGAACAGCAAATCCAGGAAGCCAAACTGGATCGCGAACTCAAAGAAAAACAGGATCATATCCTTACTCGCATGTTGGAGGCCCAAGTCTCCCAGGAACAGGACACCTACGGCAAACGCCGAAAGGCGGAACGGCCCACCGGTCAGGAGGGCGAGTCCAATCCAACCGACCAAGTCATCCCCGGTTCCGAACAGGAAATCCGCGATATCTATAGTGAGTCCGACTCGCAGTTCGTTCCTTCACGGTATCGGGAGTTGGTCAAGCGGTATTTTCGAAGGATGGTGCAACAGGAATCCTTATGACAATTCGATCGCATCCAGGCAGCCTTTCGCGCCTTCTTTTCGTTTGTTTCTCTTTCACACTTTTCTTCATGGCAGCGCCCCCCGTCCCGGCACAGGTCGGAAACGTCCATCAAAGTGTCCTGGAGGAGATTCAAAACCTGGAGTCCCGCCTGCAGGAAAACCTTCCGCCAAACGAGGAAACAGCCCTCCTCTGGCAACTTTCAGAGCGTGCCCGGTTGGTAAATGATAATGTCCGCGTCCGCTATGCCTTAACCCGCCTCCGCGAGTCCCCCGGCTGGGCCGAGTTCCCGTGGAAACGCGATGCGCTCCTGCAAGCCGCTCTATTAGAGGAACGCTTCAGCCGGTTCGGTCCCGCCGCGGAGCTGTATGGCAAAATTGTCCGTGAAGAAATCCCCAGGCCGTCTCCTCTTACCATCGACTCCCCCTATGTCGGATATGCCCTCCGGTGGGCCGAATGCCTCGAAAACTGCGGCGACAACGGAAGAGCGGCGGAAATCTACCAGGACTTGCTGACCGATATGCCGCAAGATCAGGCCGCCGGTATCCTGATTTACCTCATCCGCAACTATCGCTACGGTCGCCCCTCCCCCGATGACATCGAACGTCTGGCCGAGCGGGTCCGCGCAATCGATGCTCCCACTCTTCAATGGGAGCTGGCGAAAATGTATGTCGGCAAGGGCCTGTATGACAAAGCCGTGGAGATATTCGACCGTTTCTGGCCGGACCAGGCCAAACTCGCTGTCGAGTGTCTCGATGAGTTCCTGACCGCCTATCGTGCCACGGGAAAACTCGACACGATCCTTCAAGATGCCGAAACACACGTGCAGGATCGCCACATCGCGCATTTCCTCGCGGCGGCTTATCAGCGCTTGGGTATGCCGGAACAATCCTTATCGGTCATCCGACGGTGCAGGGAATCGACCCTGGAATCTCTGGCCGCCAAGTTCAACATCTCCCCTGCCTCCGCCGCCGAACGGTTGCCCGTTCCTCTTACAACTTTCCTGCCGGAATTCAACGCCCTCGAATATGAGGCCCTGCGCGCCGTGGCCGATGCCACAGCCGCTTTGGATTTTGCGCTCCGAATGTGTCGGCAAAAATCCCGCGAAATCCGCTGGTATGAGGCCGCAACCGCTCGGGCCGATGTGGACCCTGTCCCACTCTGGCGTCTTTATATCGAGGCAAATGACCACAACCCTTCCGCATACCAGCAGGCCGCCCGGTCCCTCGCGCAACTCCACCATGCCACCGAGGCTCTCGACCTTCTTCGCGAGGGCGCGTCGCAGGCCCCCGGCGTTGTCACCGCCCTGGCCTATGCGGATGCCCTTATCGCCGACGGCTCCTGTGAGGGCGCTCTCCAACAGTATCGCCTCATCCGCGCGCAGAATTGGGCACAGGATTACTTCCTTGCAAAACATATCGAACCGATGCTCGATCAACCCGACCTCAGCAAGGCCCTTCGCTCCCTGTTGAAAGATCGATTGAAACAACCACAAACCGAATCCTGGGAAGATCAGGTCCTCCGCGAAATCCTGTATCGGGAAGGAGACCTCAAAACACTCCTCGATTGGGCATCCCGCGACACATCCGGCGCGGCCGCCGTCGATCTCGCACAATGGGCTTTATACAAGGGTTTTCCAAAACTGGCCCTTGAGGCTTACCAGTCCGTTCCTCCCGACAGCCTGTACCGGGACACCGCCCGAATCGAAATGGCTCGCGTTCTCCGCGACCTCGGAAGGGAGGATGTCGAAACCTGTCAGCGCATCGCCGGTCTCCTGGATCCCATTGTGAGCGAAATCAAAGTGGAACCCGCCGACTCGCCCGTCGCAAAATACAAGAAACTTGAAATCCTCGATCTGTGGGCACGAGTCAAAATCTCCGGGACCCAGGGTATGGAGGTTCTCCAGCGCTTGTATACCATTTTCGGCCAGGACCGCCAGGCCGTTCTCGCAACATACCCCGACCTGGATACCGACTGCCTCCTGCTCCTGCGAGGACTCGCCCTCTCCCAAGTGGGATCCCTGGCCGAGGCCATTGAGGAGTTCCATGCCGTTCGCGCCGGTCCCTTCCGCCCCGAGGCCGACTTCTATGAAGCCCGGGCCTTGTTCTGGCAGGAAGACTACGATAGATCAAGGACTCTGTTCGAGCATCTTGTTACAAATCCCTCCGGTTGGCGTTTTATGAATGACGGGCTACAATATCTCACGTTTTTCCAGCAACTGAGCTTCGGATCACTCCAATTGCTCTCCCGGGCTGCTTTTCTCGTCTGGCAGGGACGATGGGAGGATGCCGAGTCGGTCTTTCGAGACCTCTCCGTTGAGGAAAATGGCAACGACATCGGCGAGTGGGCACGATATCAAATCGGGCAGTCTTACCTTAAAGCCGGAAAACTGGATCGTGCCGTAACCGAATGGAATGGCCTCTCCCAGGATGGACGATATGCCTGGTTGCGCAACCGCCTCGGCCTCGAACTGGCGGCGCACCTTCCGTCCGACGCTTCGGATGAAATCCGACGAGAGAAATGGCTGAAAGCAATTATTACCGGGGATGGGGATACGCTGCTCAGCGATCTCGCCCGGCTTAAACTGAAACGGAGTACGGAATCGGTTCCGCCGTCTTCACGTAGATCGACAGGAGATGTCTAAATGACTCAACCCGCTGTGTCGCAGGGAAGGGAATACGAGGATACCGCTCCGGGTGGAATGCGTCTCTCCTATGGCGAACTCATCACTCTCGCCGTGGCCTTCTGCATGATCGCATTCGTCGCCGTTCCCAGCTTTCTGAACGCACTCTATGAAATTCGCGGGCGCGAATGCAGTAACCGCTTGGAACTCATCTACCGGATACTATCCGATATCGCTAAAGAACGCGGCACACAACCCGGCAACGAAATCTGCCAGGTCTTCGATGTCAATCTCCGCCTGGATCGCATGAAAGCTTTCATCAAAATCGGCGCAGAACCCGACTGCCCCGATGTCGGCGACTATATCGTCGATCTCCACTTGGGCATGGATGGCCGCCCCATCCCGCCCAAATGCGCACTCGGTTCCTGGTTCTTCTGTATGCACGACCTCCGCGATCCGAAAGCCTTGACCATCAGCCTTCGCGATGCCTCCGATGAACTCTCCGTTCATTTGCGTACACTATTCTCGGAGGATCTGGTCAAGTCCATCGACGAGTATACGGGACTCGGCCCCCCGCCTGTCGACCTTCAGCGAAACCTTGTCGATGAACTCAACCGGATCATCCTCAAAGAAAACCTTTACTCGGAACAACGGTTTGCCCACGTCAAATTGAGCAAAAAAGTGCTCCAGGAAATCGGCAAACCCCTCGAAGGCGAAGATATGACACGATTTAACCGCCTCTTGCTGGAGGAGGCCTACCCCGGCCGATTTGTAAAAAGGAAATTGAAACCAGGGAGCGAGCATCTCCATCGGTTTGTTCCGCCTGCAACGGCTCCCTCCGGTTAATTTGAAGGAATTCCTATGGCAACGATTCTCGTCGTTGATGATGAAGCACGAATGCGCAAGGTTATCTCCCTTGCCCTCGCCGAGGATGGCCATGAAATCCTGGAGGCCGAAAATGCCGCCCAGGCACTCGAAATCATCCGAAGCACCGCTCTGTCCCTGGTCATAACCGACCTGCGGATGCCCGGCGGCGACGGCACCGAGGTCCTCAAGGGCGCGCGTGCCACCAGCCTGCATCTTCCGGTTATCATTCTCACCGCCTACGGAACGGTTGAGAATGCCGTCCAGGCCCTCAAAGAGGGCGCTCATGACTACCTGCTCAAACCCTGCGATCTCGATGAATTAAAACTCTCCGTCAAAAAGGCCCTCTGGGTCCAGCAGATTACCCTCGAAAACCGTTACCTCCGCGAACAACTCTCCGGCAAGTCCGGGTACGGTGAACTCGTCGGGCGATCTCCCAAAATGGTTCGCGTGTTCGAACTGATCGCGCGAGTCGCCCAGGGCGACAGCACCATCCTGATCCGTGGCGAAAGCGGAACCGGCAAGGAACTCGTCGCACGCGCCATTCACCGCGACAGCCCCCGACGCGAACAACCCTTTGTCGCCGTCAACTGCATGGCCCTCCCTTCCGACCTTCTGGAAAACGAACTGTTCGGTCACGTTCGCGGAGCATACACTGGCGCGGTCTCCACCTCCGTCGGAAAATTCGAACTGGCGGATGGCGGAACTCTCTTCCTCGATGAAATCGGCGATATGCAGCCCAGAATGCAGGGCAAAATCCTCCGCGCCATTCAGGAAAAAGTCATCGAGCCGGTCGGCGGTAACCGAAGTAAGCACGTCGATGTCCGCATCGTGGCCGCTACCAATTCAAATCTGGAAGAAAAAGTAGAGAAGGGAGAAATGCGCGCCGACCTCTACTACCG
>JAKPRU010000678.1 GCA_029557025.1 Candidatus Omnitrophota bacterium
TCCGTTTATGAAACCGTTTTTGCGGACGTACATGAATCTGCTGGAAAAAGGCGACGACGGGAAATTGCACATTCCACTTTCCAGTTCGCCGGAATACCACGAGGGCAGCATCCGCGCATGGACCTCCGATCCGAATTGCGATCTGTACCTGATTCGGTTCCTCGCCCAATCGTTACTGGAAGCGAATGAGATCCTCAATCTGAACGATCCCGAAGCCGGGCGATGGAAAGAGACCCTCGATCGCCTCGTCGGTTATCAAACAGATGAGAACGGGCTTAGAATTTCCCGCGACTACAGTTTGGATTTGTCCCATCGGCATCACTCGCACTTGATGGGCATTTATCCGCTCGGCCTGCTGAGTGTAGAAGACGGAGAAGAGACGCGCGACCTGATCCGCCGGTCCGTTGAACACTGGCGCCGCACAGGGTACATGATGTGGACCGGCTGGGCATTCCCATGGGCCTCGTGCATTGCCTCCCGTGCGGGATATCCGAACATGAGCTGGGCCATGCTGGATATGTATGCCAACGGATTTATTACTCCATCTACCCTGCATGTAAATGGCGACTATCGGCAATTCGGCTACTCACAGTTTACTTATGAGCCGATGACGCTCGAGGCGGGATTTGCATACGCGGCGGCGTTAATGGAGATGCTTTTGCAGAGCCAACGTGGAATCATTCGTGTATTTCCGGCCATGCCGGATGCGTGGCGGGATGCTTCTTTTGTCGGACTACGAGCGGAAGAAGGATTTCTGGTCTCGTCCGTGATGCGGAATGGTAAGGTTTTGTCCGTCCAGATAGTCAGCGAGGCGGGACGTCCGTGTCAGGTGAAGAATCCATTTGACCGATCGGCACAGCTGCTACCGCATTCCGGGAAGGGCGGGCGTGAAATCTCCGGCGATATTCTGAGTTTTGAGACGGAAAATGGCAAGGGATATTCTCTCTTTCCTTCGGCAGATGTATCCGAAATCCGGTTTGTCGAATTGGAGAGAGCGGAAAAAGAAGCCAACTGGTTTGGGCTGAAGGTCCACCCACGGTGGTAATCCGTGATTCTGTAAAGAATTTGAGTGGGTTTACGCTTTCATTTGCGGAACGCGGATTTGTACTCGTGTTCATTTGGAAAATTATCGCTGTAGTGATTACTTGAAGAAGCGCTCGTGTAATGTTTCGCAGTCCAGGTCGAACAATTCTGCGATAAGCGACGGATTTAAGATTGCCGCGGGCGTATCCACTGCGAAGGGTGTCCCATCTTTCATGGCAATAACCTGTGTTGCGATACGACGGACGGTGTGCAGATCATGCGTCACCATCAGAATAGTTCGTCCGTCATCGCGAATGCGGGCCAGCGCGTTTTCGATTAACACGATGTTTTTCAGGTCCAGGAATGAACTGGGTTCATCGAGCAGGATGACCGGGGTATTCTGATAAATCACCTGGGCCAGATAGACGCGCTGGCGTTCTCCACCGCTGAGGGTGGCCACTTCCCGTTCCTTCAAGTGCGCGACATTGCAGAGATGCAGGCAACGTTCGAGGTGTTCCGCCTTCCACCCGGGTTCCCATTCATTGCCCCAGGGATCGGCTCCAAGTTCGACGAACAGCGAAACCGGAAAGGACGGAGCATATTGCATGGTCTGAGGAAGATAAGAGAGCCTTCGTGCCCGCTCGCGTGCCGGTAGTGATTGCAGATCGACCGATTGAAAGGAGAGCGTTCCCCGGGCAAGCGGAAGGATATTTGAAATAGCGCGAAGAAGAGTACTCTTCCCTGCACCGTTGGGGCCGATGATGCAAGTTAGAGATTTCTGCAAGAATCCGGCGGAAAAGTCACGGACAATGTATCTTCCGGAAATCTCTATAAAAACATGTTCCAATTTCAGCATGGCTTTGCATCACACTCGTTTACGGGATACGAAAATCCATAGGAACGCGAAACTGCCGACAAATCCTGTAACAATGCCGAGCGGCAATTCGACAGGATCGAGTAACGAACGGGCCAGGACATCGCAGAGAAGAATGAAACAGGCTCCTGCCAGCGCGGACAGCGGAAACAGTGTTCGATGATCGCCGCCCGCCAGTCGCCGGACGGCATTCGGGATAATCAAACCGACGAAGCCGATGATGCCCAGCACCGCGACGGTGGTCCCGGTAATCAGGCTGCACCACAGAAATACGTTCCGCCGCAACCGGGGCACATTCAGGCCGAGGGAAGTTGCTTTCTCATCGCCCAAAGAGAGGACGTTTAATCCACGGGCTTGACGGAACAGGAACACGACACCGACTATGGTTAGAGTAAGTGTAGGGAGAAGAAGATCCCTGGGCGCATAGCTCATGTCTCCCATCAGCCACATCATGGCTCCCTGGGCGCGCAGGCCCGGCGCCAGCGCAATGGCGAGCAGGACCCCGGACTGAGCGAAAAAGCCGAGCATCACACCGCCCAGAATCAGCGCGGTTGCGGAAAAAAGTGTGCGAGCCGCCAGCAAATAAACGACCAAACAAACAACCAGAGCGCCCAAAAAGGATGCCGCGGCGATGCCCACCGAGCCGAACGGCAGACCGCTAGTCAAGACAAGAACCGCACCGAGAGCGGCTCCACCGGAAATCCCCAGCGTAAACGGTTCGGCTAACGGATTTCTGAAAAGCCCCTGTAATGCCAATCCACATACCGCCAGCCCGCTGCCGACACAAAGCGCATAAACGATTCTCGGAATGCGTAAATCCCAGATAATCACGCCGTTCGCCGATTCCGGACATGCCAGTGCGGCAAGCAGGTCTGCAAAAGACAGCCCCACGGGTCCTATCGAGATTTCCACCCAAACCAGCACTGCAAGGGAGGCGATTAACGGGGCAATCAGGCGACGGGGATTTTTCATAAGCAGGTTTCCAGATATCAGATGTCGGTTGGAACGGTGCGGTCGAAGAGCCGGGTCATTTTCGCCGCTCGACCGGGCGGAGCCGAATGGCTCCCTGGAGAGTCAGTTCGAACTCTCCATACCAGCTGCAAGCGGGATTCTCTTCATCGATTTTCACGCGAAACGGGAAAGGAATATCTCGTTCCTTATCGAATTGTCCGATATCCAGGTGCAGGCAGCGCACCAGCCAGATATCCGTATCGAGGTCTTTCTCGATATTTTGTTCTCCCCCCTCGTATCCGCCTGCATCGGTTGCCGCGCTGTTGTAAGCGAAACGGAGATAACGCCACTGTGGAATCTGTTTGCCGGAGAATCCGGATTCGACGGAAGTGGAATACGCGGGAACCGGTGTATGGTGGGTGCGTCTCAATGCCGGGCAATACAGGCTGTCTTCGGAGCAGTATCCCAGCTCCGTCAGGAGCAGGGAGACACCGCTCCAATAGCCATTCGCCGCCGGGCCGCATCCGAACACGGTGAGATCAGGATGGGAGCGAATATCCGCAAGACCATCGCCCGGGGGGAATCGGTTGTAGTCGAGTCGG
>JAKPRU010000701.1 GCA_029557025.1 Candidatus Omnitrophota bacterium
GGAACCACACGCGACACCATCGAGGCCACCGTCGAAATCCAGGGTGTACCGGTAACCTTTATCGACACCGCCGGATTGCGCAAACAACCGGAGGAAGTGGAAGCCCTGGGGATCGAGCGCACACGCGAGGCAATAGAAGAATCCGATGCGATTCTTCTTGTCACCGAAGCCACCGCGTCAGTTACTGTCGAGGAGCAACAGATTTGTGACTCCTCCAAACAGCCGGTTCTGGTTATTCTGAATAAAATGGATCTGGTTTCCGAACCGCCGGAAAGAGAGGGGATTCCCATCTCCGCATTGACCGGCCTCAGAATGGATGCCTTGTGGGAGAAACTGGACGAACTGACCGCCCGGCTTCTTCCGGACACATCCGATGAGCCGGAGATTTTGCTTTCCGCGTACCAGGAAGAGCAATTGCACCGGATTCGAGAGGCTTTGATATCCGTGATGGAAGCGCTGTCCCGTGGACAACCGGAGATTGCAGCGGAAGAGATCCGTTCTACCCTCATTTCTCTGGGACGCCTGCGCGGGACAGTTATCTCGCCGGATATCATCGACCGGATCTTCACGCAGTTCTGTATCGGGAAATGAAAGCGGAAGGTTAATTCCCCGAAACCATCACCGTGGCCCGCTGGTAGTGGGGGTTGGAGAACAGTCCTCGGCGTCGTGCTTTGGTTACGGCCACTTCCTCGGCCAGAGACCTGGCTTCTGCGATGGGCAAATCCCCCAACCTCAGCACCCATAAAGTGCCGTGCGAAACCTCAATCCCGCTGCCGCAGCTTCCGCCGGTCAACAGGGCTTCCCGCACCCCTGCCGCGCGGGCATCCTCTTCGTCCTCCACCAGAATGGCTGCCGCGCTTTCTCCGGCGGATTCATGCACCATTTTGGTCGGATCGGCATTGGCGGCAATCTCCCATCGGTGCTTATTCGGATTTGCAAACAGAGCGGTCCTGGACACAATTTGTTCGATGGTCTCCACGGCGGTCTGTTCGTCCAGATCAGCCAGAGACAATCGCCAATAATCGCTGCGTTCCAGAGAACGGATTTGATGATACCCCAGCCGGTCTTTCAGGGCATACAACGCTGTCGCCGCCACATTGTCAAAAATCTTCAGAGAAACAAGCACCGTGACTGTCGTTCCAGACATGAGAAACCCTCTCTGCGCCGGAATCGTTAAAAAAGACAAAACATTATGCCACGTCCCTTTGCGGGGATAAACCCTGGGCAAATGCTCCTTGTGCTGCGGCGACACACCTCCTACACTTCGACCAGCCGACCGGAAAATAAGGAGAACGGACACATGAATAAACCGAATATCGGATTGAACCTGATCATTTTTGGAGATCGCGTGCAAAACGATCTCGAAGGCGTGCTGAAGGAGGTCTCTCAGGCAGGGTACACCGCGATAGAAACCCGCAATTTCTTTGAGACACACGGCGAATCCCGATTTGAAGAGATCCTTGCGAAAACAGGCTTGCGGGTCGGCGCGATTCATGTCGGTTATGAGGAACTGACCCAGGAGGGAAAGGTGGATTTGCACCTGCAATACCTGAAGGCGGTGGGAGCGCGGTATTTTCTCTGTTCCGGGGTGAGCGACCTCCATTCTCTGGAAGGCTACGAACGCAGCGCCGAGATGTTCAATCAAGTCGGGCGGCAATGCCGGGATGCAGGAATTCGGTTCTGCTATCACAATCACGACTATGAATTCCGGGTTTGGAACGGCGTGAAAGGCATTCATCGCATGATGGAACTCTGCGATTCAGATTTGGTGGGACTGTGTGTCGATGTGTATTGGGTCTACATCGGCGGCGAGGATCCGGCGGAGTATATTGACCGCTACCGGAACCGCGCCTGGTACTGCCACTTCAAGGATGGTTCGCCGGGCCGGTTTACAGAACTGGGCCGGGGCGAGGTGGATCTTCTCTCCGCGCGAGATGCCGCTCTCCGTGCCGGCACGGAATGGATTGTGGTGGAACAGGACAAAACCGACAAAGCGCCGAAAGATTCCATCCGCGAGAGCCTGGAGTATTTGAGGGGGATTGGAGTTGCAGGATGACTGAACAGGCAATTTCGATGAACGGCGGTTTACTTTTCGCCATGGGGAATTAAAATTGCTGTGTTTGGGTATATAATACGTTCATTCAAACGGGCTGCAAGTCGACAGTTCTCGGTTCACAGTATCATAAGGAATTGTTCCTTTTCGTATCTTTCACAATCATGAAGCAAACCTTGAAAATACGCGGATTGGCAATTGTGGTCACCGCAAGAAACCACAATCCCACAATACTGAATCCTGATTTCCTGAAATACAACAGGATTGTGGGGCAAGACTGGAAACTGGCGGAAGATCCGATATGTGTAGGCCCTTTTGCGCAGGTTTCCTTCGAAAATGGAGTGAACATAATCGCGGAATTGGGGAAGATCAGTTTCGCACAGACGCTTGGTGATAGAGAATTGGATAGTATCGTTGTGGCGGATGTTGCACGCGATTACGTAAAAACTCTTCCTCACGTGGAATATCGCGCGGTTGGTATCAATCCCAAGGGTGATATTTCCATTTCGAACGATGCAAGGACCGGGTTTCATACGGCAAAGTTGGTTCTCCCCGGACCTTGGACCCGAT
>JAKPRU010000781.1 GCA_029557025.1 Candidatus Omnitrophota bacterium
GGCCGGAATAGGAGTCGAGGGCGAAGCCTGCCCATTGCCAGCCTGAATTTCGGGCCCGACTTGTCCATCGGAATTCAAATACCTGTATATGACAAAACTGGCGATGCCTATCAAAATCAGCGCAGCCGCAGCCAGGACAATCTTATTGTTCGGGCGGGATTTTGGTGCGAGCAGAACTCCTCCGGTGCTGGGAGGCCTGTCAACGGCGACGGCAGGAGGCACGGAAATCGGGACAGGCGCTGTCATCGATTCCGCTTGCGGCGGGGATTGCGGTAGTGCGCTGCAAACATCGCATATTTGATTCTTCCCGGTCATCGGAGAGCCGCACTTTTCGCAGAACTTCTGCTCCGGAACGCTATCGAGGACTTGATTTGACAGGATTCCTTCGGATTTGGCCATATCCCCGAAATTGATCTGGGTTCCACAGGAGGTACACCATTGATCCCCAGGCATAACTTCCGCCCCGCATTGCTCGCAGAACATTCTTGAACCTCATTTTGAAAATGGAGTATTGCTGAACCGATCCTCTAAAACTGTCCACATGCTAATTGGATTCATGGCAAAACTCCAGATTATTTCAACTGTTCATTGAAGCTGGAATTCCATCAGCGCGATATTTTTCTCTGTGGTTCCTATGGCCTTTATGGTTGAATCTAGGAGCGTATCCGGGAAAGGCGTAACCAGCGGTTTCATTTCATCAAGTCGAGGTATCGGTGAAACACCAAACAGACAATCCCAGCACCTCCACTCCTGTTGACCAAGTTGATCAGACAAAGTGCGAATGGGAGATAGCCATTCCGCTCGCAACCAACCGGTTCTTCCTGTATGACACATTGAAGGCCGTGTTCTGGGCTGTTTTCATTTTTACCGTCGGAATGCTTATCCTATTCTCATTTCAGAAAGGCATCGACAGCGTCGGTCCTTTCATTAGGATCATGGCTTGGATCTTTCTCGGATTTCTTATCGCGATACCGGGAATCGCCTTGCTCTGCTTTCGCAATCGCTACCCGATGCATTTTGATATCAATGCGAAAGGCGCAAATTACATCGCTGGTAGCCGCCTTGCAGCTGTCTCAAACCGCGTGGCCGTAGCGGCAGGATTGATCTCTCTCAGGCCTGCCATTGCAGGGGCCGGCCTGATCGGGATGTCTCAGGAAAGCGGTGGTATCGCGTGGGCGGATGTTTACCGGATCCAGGAGCACCCGGGCCAGTATGTGATTACTCTGATGAACCGGTGGCGTGCGGTACTCCGTTTGTATTGTACCCGGGATAATTATTCCTATGTTCTGGACCTGGTGCGCTCCTATGCAGCAACCGCGGAACAACGCCGAAAACGCCGAGATGCAGCGCAGGCGCCGAAAGAAAAAGTCTGGCCCCGCAGGACGCTTGAGTCAACGGTTGCGCTGGCCTTCTGGGCTGCCATCTGGGCATGTCCGCTTGAGTTCGACGTTCGAATCCTTTTGGGAATTCTGGCATGTGTTCTCCTATCGATATGGATCCGGGGATTGCGGCGGATTGCAGCCGGCATTGGTCTTGCCGGGACGCTATGGCTTCTCTGCAGCATCATTTATGCGGGCGCGGAGAAACAGACCCTGGTGCCCAGGGAGCTATTAGGCGGCGCCGATTCGCCATCATGGGCGCAATATACGCTATTCGGATCATTTAGAACCGGTAAGTGGATTCGCTTCGTTGTTTCCTGCGTCGGGCTCCTTGGACTCGGAATCCTTGCGGTCAGAGTATTCAGAAAAAGGCCAGGCTAGATCGCCGCGATACGGGAAGGAACTGTTGAAGAAGCAAAGGGATCACAGGAATGCCTCTAG
>JAKPRU010000782.1 GCA_029557025.1 Candidatus Omnitrophota bacterium
CCTGGACCTGGTCACGATTCCCCGAGAGGGGAGCGGTCTGATTTGGTACGAAAACCGGACGCGGGAAACTGTATTCGCATTCGATGCTCACTGGACGGCGCATACTATCCCCGCGGAAGGGGTATTTGAATATGGAATGGGATTTTTAGCCGCTGATATGGACGGCGATGACGATTTGGATTTGGCCGTATACGAAAGCTATTCAACGCCCCGGTTGTGGTTGATGGAAAACCAGGGCGGATCACCCCCAACCTGGAGCTTCCAAGTTCGGGAAACCTCCGGTATCGCGCCCACCTTTCTGGATGCGGGAGATATCGATGGCGACGGCGATTGGGATTTACTATTGTCCTCATACATGAACCCGAACAAGATCGCCTGGCTGGAACAGTTTCCTGGCGATTTAACGAACTGGCCCCTCCACACAGTGCTTGGTCATACCAACACTTCGTCTTCTCTGGACCGCGCCCGGCTGGCCGATTTCAACGGCGACGGTAAGTTGGACATTGCCTATAAGACCGTCACGGCGTTGCTTTTCTTTACCCAATCCGATGCCCTCCGCGGTGAATGGACGCAAGAGACATTCGACATCGGCTGGTCGTCCGATCTCCGCATAACGGATGTGGATAGCGACGGAGATCCGGATCTGATTTACATGCAATCCTTCGAGGGATTTCAGATTCTAGAAAACCGGCGGACGGAAGAGCCGCCTTGGCGCATGAACCCTCTCAATGAGACGAATCCCGTGGGATTCTTGGATCCCACCCGGTTTGATGTGGCCGATATCAACCAGGATGGCGCGCCGGATGTGGCCGTGTATGACAACGAACGCAATCTGTACTGGTTCGCCAATCCGGGAGCGGTCGGTTCGCCTTGGATACGGCATACCATTACGGGGGATCTTGGGCATTTATCCTTATTGCAATTCGCGGATCTCGATCAGGATGCGGATCCCGACATGATTTATACCCGATTCGTGGGGAATGACATATCATGGCTGGAAAATTACACCCGCATGCCGGATTACCCCCGGAGCATTGCCTATTCGTTGGAACCGGGATGGAACTTGATTTCCATCCCCTTGCGCGTGGATGATACTTTCTCTTCCCAGGATTGGCTGGGCGAGAACGCAGTATTATGGTTATACGACGCGGCCCAACAGCAATACGTGCAGCCCTCGAGTTTGGAGCCAGACCGGGGGTATTGGGTTCGGAG
>JAKPRU010000786.1 GCA_029557025.1 Candidatus Omnitrophota bacterium
TCTCCCTTTGGGAGAGGGGTGGGGTGAGGGAAAACGGCTCTACCTTCCGAACGCTGAAGATTCCTTCAGCAATCTGCGGCACCCCATCCCCTTTGATCTCTTCCGGCATTCTGATTGTGCTTTTTCGGAAGTCACCCGGCCCCGGCTGGATGCCGATCCATTCGTCGAATCCGTTGGGCCGGCCGTAAGGAGTTCGGGCCGGGATTTTCTCGCCCAGGACCAACAAACCACCATTTTGCACGTAGTTCTCAAGGTTTTCCTGAAGTTCCCGTTCAAGATACTGCGTACCCGGCAGAAACAGGACCTTGAATTGCGATAAATGCTCGAACGATGCCAGATATGAGGGGATCATCTCAAACGGCCAATGCGTATATTTCAACGCGGCGTAATATCGCATCGCCTGTTCGGGCAGATTGCCATCGCACATCAACCGTCGGGCATTCCCCCAGCTCCAGACAAATCCGATGTTGTGACTCTCCCCCCAGGGTTTCCGCAATACTTCAAGGCGAACTCGAGGCATTTCCTGGGCGAAATCCAGAATACCGCGCAATGCCTCCGTGCGGCGTGCGAGTGGAATCAACGCGCTGTAGGGATGCTGTTCGGCTTCCTCTTTGATCTTGTCGAGTCCGTCCCACCACGACCAGCCGCGTTTTGACCAGGAGAATAATGTCGCTCCGTCATAGCCCATCAGGACACGAGTCCACCAGTCGTTTCGTACATCGCGTCGCGTCTGGCCGGTCAGGTAGAGTTCATTGTCGAACAGCATTCGGTCGCCCGTCATCACCAGAAGCAGATCGCTGGAGATGGGAGCCGGGGCCATGGGCGTATTGCTCCAGCTGGAATCTGGTTGATCACCTGAGGTTCCGAGGGTCCACAGGCCGCTGTCTGTCGGCGAGACAACAACTTCTTCAAGAGCGAGAATCTTGTCGTAATGGACCGCATCCCATGGAACCAGGGCAGCGGTACGTCTTGGCTGGATCACGCAGACTGCGTTGGGGTCGATTTCCCGAATTGTGTCGATGCCTGCTTTGAACAGGTCGGCGAATTTCTCCGCAAGGTATTCATCATAATCGAGCCATAACGAGGGGACTGTTTTCGGGGCTGGATGGTCGCGGATCTCATCCCAGGAGCTCCAGGCCGTTCCCCAAACACTGTTCACGGTCTCCAGTGAGTTATATCGTTCCTGGAGCCACCGGATAAACTCGGCTCGATGGTCCTCTGTCCAGGCATTGTATCCGGGTTCGTTGAACAGTTCATACATCAGCACGGGAACACCGGCATCTCGGAGCCTTTGTGCATACAGCCTCCAGATCGACAGCCAGATCTCCCGTCCGGGGCCGATAATCCGGTATGGCATCCAGTGACCGCCATGAGGATTGAGCCATTCATCGGGGAGTTTCCTGGCCTCCGGTTGTCCCGGCGCTCCGAGTCCCCACGGCCAGGCGACAAAATCCACATAGAACGGAAGGCGCAGTTCGCGGGCGAATGTGGCGACATAATCGGGGTCTTCCGGCACACGGGCGTCGCAACCGACTGTCTCATAAAACGGTTTGGGATTCAGCGACATTGAATAGAAATTGAATCCCAATCGGGTTGCCGATTCCCGGTTCAACGGCTGTTCGTATATCCAGCCATGCAATTTCGGGTCATAGAGACCGTAGCTCGGCGGCAGTTCACCGAGTTCCCGTTTCCCATATAAGTCGAAACGGGGGTCATCTTTGCCATAAGCGCCGATCAGGAAGGTTCTGTGTCCATCCGCTGCAACAAAAGCGCTTTTCTCATATCGGGGTGGATTGACATCTTCCGCACTCTTGCAGAGTTCTTCATAAGTGGGCCAAGTGACCTGCTCCGGGTTTCTCGCGCATCCGGCGATCAGAAGGAGAACCGACAGCAGGATTCTGAACGGTGAAAGCCTTCCTATTCTGGCGAACATGAGATGTAGCCCACATGAATGTCAGCGATTGTTAATCCTCACTCCGCAATCGCGAGCCTCCCTTCAGCGGGGCCGGCGATTGGGTGAAGAAAGCATCACCGCACACAGCGCAGCCGAAGGCCTGAAGATACGCACAACCCCCTCTCTGTCTCCTCCAAACT
This sequence comes from Candidatus Omnitrophota bacterium, assembly GCA_029557025.1. Taxonomy (GTDB): domain Bacteria; phylum Hinthialibacterota; class Hinthialibacteria; order Hinthialibacterales; family JAKPRU01; genus JAKPRU01. Next base: position 2,095 of record JAKPRU010000786.1, read on the forward strand.
TGGCGGCAGAGGTTCCTCCCCCGAAGATCGGGGGAGGTCAGGTGGGGGTTGACTGGATCTCGCAAGACTCCTCGGTGTGACCGTTGTGCCCGAGCTTTCCTGGGAAACAGCTCAGAAATCGACCCTTCGGGTGAGGACTTTTTCCTCAATCCAGCCCTCGCGATTTCCCCAGCAGCGAATCCGCACCCAGCCATCCCGCCGCTCCAGCGGAACCACTTCGGTCCCTTTCATTAGAACAACAAGGAACGGCGGTTCCACAGAGGGATTTTTGTAAACCGGATTCGGACTGGAGACCAGAAGATCCTCCTGATGGACCACTTGGGAAACCTGTTTGGAGGGGTATTGGAATACGCGCTTGTCCGGAGATTGAACCGTGATTACCAGTTGGGAATCCCACGCGGAGCTCCGAACGGTCACGGTTCCGGAGCGCACCATCCCGCTTTTCAGAAAGACATCGGCCGCTTCCGCGCGGATTGAGATCAGCGTGAGAATAAAGAACAATCCTCCGATAATTCGCCACATTATGCAGAGTCCTTTCGTGCCTGTAATTCCTGTGGACAACAGGAGATAATATCGCCTCTTTTGAATAGATTCAGGGTATCACGAGATTCCGGTTGGGTCACAGACCCGCCCTCCCTGGTGTGCGCGACAATTGGGGGTAGCTGGGGTGACACAACGAATCGGGTATGATATATTACTTCTACTTTTGACCTGAAAGACAAATGGCGCTATAGTATGGAGTGTGAGTAAAAAGAATCCCGGGGCGTGGCGCAGTTTGGTAGCGTGCTTGAATGGGGTTCAAGTGGTCGCTGGTTCGAATCCAGTCGCCCCGATTGAACTCCAAAGCCACCTTGGTCTTTCAACACCAAGATCTTCGTCACCGGCAGGGCAACCACCTGAGGAAGAAGAGATTAAAGTGTTGCCGACTGCCGCCTTTCCAACCGGATTCCCCAGAAAAAAAACAAGGCCGCGTCTTTCCCCTCAGGATCGGCTTTTGTGGAAAGATGAGGGATCACCAAAACGGCAGCTCCATCGATGAGCGTCTCAACAGCAAGGCAGTAAGGAGGAAAGTAATTTGGCTACGGGCAGTGTGAAGTGGTTCAGTGAAGACAAAGGGTACGGGTTTATTGTCCCGGATGAAGGCGGTAAGGACCTTTTTGTCCATTATTCCAACATCGACGGTCAAGGATTCCGTTCCCTCGAGGAAGGGCAGAGAGTCGAATTTGAGCCGGCACAGGGCCGAAAAGGCCTGGAAGCCACCAAAGTGCGTCCCTGCTGACAGGGGCCGGCTCGGTTTCAATTGAATTGGAAGAGGCTCCGGCGGAAAGCTGGGGCCTTTTTTGTGAATTGGATGGGGGCCGCATGGCCTGACGGGCGCAGAGGCCTGTCCTGCCATTTTCCCTGTGGCGCAGGCGTCCGATCTGACAATTTCCCCTCTCCACCCCCTCCTTTCCCTCCCTTGAATTCTTAATTCTTCTCCGCCATTTCCCCGACACCTTGCAAAAAATAAAAAACTTTTGAAAAACCCGCTTCACATGCAACCGGAGGGTGATATAATAATACGTGATGGTGACGTTTTTTAATAATTCGGCACGGAAAAGGGGGAACTAAAGAATATCGGAAAAGGAAATGGCGGGTGGCGGAACTTGTAATTACTTTCCCCCTGCAACAAGGCAACAGTAACGTAGCGTCAGAACACGTATGGTGGTGCTCAAGCCCGTCTGCGGGCTAGCCCACCAGGATACCTGCGCGGTCGGTGTGCGTGTAGGCTCGCCCAGGATTCGGCTTGGACTATGCCCCGAT
>JAKPRU010000802.1 GCA_029557025.1 Candidatus Omnitrophota bacterium
TGTTCCTTTAATTTTTCGACAATCTCGAATGTGCAACGCCGGTGATTGGGATTCTCGGTATGCGGAACCAGGCGCACACCTTTGCCTTTACCGTCCAGACGCCAATTCGGCGACAACGGCACTAGACCGTTGCAGTAGGGACAGACAATGGTCCGGGACCAGAGGTAGCCGTCAGGAACGCAATTCTGTTGTGGCTCGGGAGGGTAGAATTGGTCCTGTTTTGAACATGCTCTCGTCAGAAATTCCTTGCTCAATGAGCTAAGCCGCTTCAAAACGGCGTCGCCATATTTCAAAGGAAATTCTATAGTACATTTTAGCAATAACCACGCGACAGGATTTAATTCATCTGCGATTGACGTTAATCCAAGTCGAACCGACTCAAAAGGGATGCTTCCTCCACCGGCCGTCGGATCAAGTACCCTTAGATCCTTCGCACATGAAATGATCTTCGTTTGATCGTAAATCCAACGGATTTCCCCTTCGTCCAGTAGATACTTGAAAGCGCGCTGATATCCATACGCCTCTTTTCCCAAACGAACACCCTCCCGGGTTGCCTCTTGAATCCTCTTCCTCGCCCCCACGGGGTCTCCATGTATCCCCAGGATATGCAGGAACATTTCCCGGTCGGCATCGGCGGGAAGAAGGCTTGCGAGAATCGCCGCCCGGCTGGCCACGAGGGGCCGCCGCGCCCACCAGACATGCAGATAATAGGTCGGGGGCAAGGAACTCATGGAGCGGCGTTCGCGAACGCTTTCCTCCCCGATTTCGGCGATGGGGAGCCAGTTTTCGATCAAGAGTCGAGGGCGTTGGGTTTTATCGGAATCAGGCACGAGCAAACCTCAATAGCAAAGAATGTTTTCATCATTAACGATTCTTTCTCTTCGTCATTCCGGCCCCCTTCATCGTCATTCCGGCGAAAGCCGGAATCCAGGCCATACCCTTCTTCGTCATTCCGGCGTAAGCCGGAACCCAGGCCATACCCTTCTTCGTCATTCCGGCGTAAGCCGGAATCCAGGCCATACCCTTCTTCGTCATTCCGGCGAAAGCCGGAACCCAGGCCATACCCTTCTTCGTCATTCCGGCGAAAGCCGGAATCCAGGCCATATCATAGAATCGTATCGTACAAATCCAGCCAATCCGGATTCTTGCTCTCAATCAGCTCCAACTTCCAATCCCGCTTCCAATTCTTGAGTCTCTTCTCTCGTATGATCGCAGACTCCATATTCTCGTGCAACTCGTACCAAACCAACTGATTCACCCTGTAACGTCGGGTAAATCCTTCAACCGTACTGTTCTTATGCTCCCACACCCTCTTGACCAGGTCTGAAGTAACGCCCACATAGAGCGTGCCGTTTCTCTTGCTTGCGAGAATATATACGGCAGGCTGTTTGCTCACTGCGTTCCCCCGGCTCGCTGGATTCCGGCTTTCGCCGGAATGACGTTGAGTGCGACACGGCCTGGATTCCGGTTTCCGCCGGAATGACGTTGAGTGCGACACGGCCTGGATTCCGGTTTCCGCCGGAATGACGTTGAGTGCGACACGGCCTGGATTCCGGCTTTCGCCGGAATGACGTTGAGTGCGACACGGCCTGGATTCCAGTTTCCATCAGAATGACATTAAGTGCGACCGCGTCGCTCCTACGGCATCGTCAGCAGGGTCCGCAGGGCCGCCAGAACCCGTCGGGGATACTTTCGGTGCATCGCCATCCCCAGCCAATAGGCCGCCTCTTCCCGACTCATGGATTCGATCCCCTCGGCCACCTGCCGAATCCGGTCGAGATTTCGCATCGGGGCCAGTGCGCGAAACAACAGGCCCAGAATCAGCGCCAATTCTTCCTCCAGCGGCCATTCTTTCTTCTTGCCCGGCGTCATTGCGCCCAGATTGATTTTGACCCGTGACAACCGCTTGATCACCCGATTTTCAATCATCCGCAGCGGTGTGCCCTTCAAAGCGGCGACCGGTTCCGGGCTTTTCAAACGCGGAGTTGCCGGGGAAGGCAACTGCCGGATCTCCAGTTGCCATTCGCCTGCTCGTTGGACCGACAAGCGCAGCTCATACGATGGCTCATTGGAATAAGAACGGTCAGGACCGTTCTTGTTGGCTTGCGTTTTCTGTTTCATCCCGATCAGGCTCCCTTGGGTGGAGATGCGTGCGCCTCCACATAAGCTTCACCGGAACCGTATCGCGTCAGGTTCTGCTGGAAAGTCTCCGGCACGCCTTTTGCCAATGACAGGCCCTCCGG
>JAKPRU010001267.1 GCA_029557025.1 Candidatus Omnitrophota bacterium
GTTGCGGGAGGCGATCCTGCTGGGCCTGGAACTCAAATTCGGAGATCCGGGATTATCTCTGGCTCCGCTTGTGGAAAAGATAGACACCATCGAAAGAATGGAAGAAATCAAAAACATGCTGCGGAAGGCGGAAACACTGGACCAGGTGAAATCGCTGCTTTGAGGCCCCGTTCCCACACGATTTGTGTGGCGACTTTCCAACTTGCTTTCCCCACAATTTTCTTGACCATCCATCCTGGACTTTGGTCCTCTCCCCGATATTTTAAGGCAGGAAGACTCCACGTGGCGTTGCAGGAAGAAACATGAAATGGATCGTTGAACCGTCTACGGTCTCCGGGACCATCCAGATCCCGGGATCAAAATCCCATACCATTCGGGCCGTTGTGATTGCATCCCTGGCGGAAGGTCGGTCCGAAATCCGTCATCCGCTGGATTCCCTGGACACTCGATCCGCTGTAAGTGTCTGCCAGGCTCTGGGCGCACGGATTACCTGCTCGGAGAATTGCTGGAACGTTGAAGGTACAGCCGGAGCTCCTTCCGTTCCCGACAATGTAATCGATGTTGGCAACAGCGGAACCACTCTTCGTACCACACTTGGCATGGCGGCGCTTGCGGAAGGATATTCGGTATTTACCGGCGATGCCCAGATCCGATCCCGGCCCGTAGGGGCGCTTGTCCGTTCCCTCTGCGACTTGGGAGCATGTGCTTTCACTACGCGCGGCGGTGAGACCGCGCCGGTTGTCGTCGGAGGGCGAATGCGGGGCGGTGAGACCTCCATCGAATGCCGAACATCCCAGTATCTGACCAGCCTTCTGATCAACTGCCCGCTTGCGGAGAATCCAACCACGATCCATGTTCCCTTGCTGAATGAAAAACCATACGTGGAAATGACCCTCTGGTGGCTGGATCGGTGTGGTATCCGCCTGGAACGTGACGGGTTCGACCGCTTTGTGATCCCCGGCGGGCAGCGCTATCCTGCATTCTTGCGCACCATCCCGGCGGATTTTTCATCGGCAACCTTTTTCCTGGTGGCGGCGGCCATCACCGGTGGACGGGTGACCCTGCGAGGGCTGGACATGAGCGATACGCAGGGCGATAAGGCTGTTATCGCCATGCTGGAAGAGATGGGCGCAAGGGTCACACATTCCGCGGACGGAGTGACCCTCGAAGGCGGGAGTCTCAACGGTCGGGAGTTCGACCTGAACGCTACACCGGATGCTTTGCCCGCAATGGCCGTTGCAGGCGTGTGCGCCATGGGAGAAACCCGGCTGGTCAATGTCCCTCAAGCCAGGCTGAAAGAAACGGACCGGATTCGTGTCATGTATGAAGAACTGACAAAAATGGGCGCCCGCATCGAGGAACTGCACGATGGCTTGGTGATTCGCAACAGTACGCTGCGTGGCGCGGTTGTGGACGGCCGCCACGATCATCGTGTTGTCATGGCTCTTTCCGTAGCCGGGCTGGCCGCCAAAGGACTAACAGAAATCGAGACAGCGGAATCGGCCGCCGTTACATTCCCGAACTATTTGGAACTGATGCAGACCCTGGGAGCTGACGTTTCTTTGTCCGATACTCCGCAAGTCTGATCCGTCTATGAACATGCACCATTCATCTGGAAAGGAATTTCGAAATGTTAGGTAACAGTTTTGGCCGGTTGTTTCGTGTATATGCGTGTGGAGAGTCCTACGGAGAGGCGTTACAGATTATCGTAGATGGTGTGCCTGCGGGTATTCCGCTGACCGATGCGGACATTCAAAAGGAACTGGACCGCAGGCGACCGGGCCAAAGTCAACTCGACTCCCCGCGGGGCGAAACCGACAAGGTCAAAATCGTCGCGGGTCTCCTGGAAGGGATTACCACCGGTGCGCCGGTCGGCATGATTATCTACAATGTGGACCGGCAGCAAATTCACGTCGATCAATACCGCGCCGTCAAAGACATCATGCGTCCGGGCCATGCGGAACATACATATTTCTATAAGTACGGACAATATGCGGATTGGTGCGGAGCGGGGCGGTCCAGCGGACGGGAATCCGCCTGTCGGGTTGCGGCGGGCGCGCTGGCGAAAATTCTTCTCGCCAGGGAGAACATTCAAGTAGCCGGATATGTGAAAGAACTATGCGGCATCAGGGCCTGTGAGGTAACCTTCGATGAAATCCTGGAAAACGGTGAGAAAAACGAGATCCGATGCCCCGATCTCGAAACAGCCAAAAAAATGATCGCCCGATGCCTCGAAATCAAAGAGGACGGGGATACCGCGGGTGGGGTTGTAGAGATTCGCGCCCGAAACGTGCCACCCGGATTGGGAGAACCGGTATTCGATAAACTCTCCGCCACTATTGCGCATGGGATCATGAGTATCGGCGCTGTGAAAGGATTCGAGATCGGCGCCGGATTTGCAGTCGCCAAAATGAAAGGTTCCGAATGCAACGATATCCCTTATATTGACAACGGTCGGATTCGGTTCAAGACAAATCGATCCGGCGGCATTGACGGCGGAATATCGAACGGCGAAGAAATCATTGTCCGCATGGCGGTAAAACCCACGTCTACAATCTCTATCGAGCAGGACAGTGTGAACCTGCCCAAACTGGAACCCGCAAAACTAGCTGCCATTACGCGACGCGATCCGACAATCTGCGCGCGCATCGTCGCGGTTGGGGAGGCCATGGTCGCTATCGCCTTGGTCGATCACCTGATGATGTGGCGCGGCTATGACTCCATGCAGAAATTCGATCATCCCTGGAGAAAACTAACCGAACCGCATCCCCCCTGGGGGAAGTAATGGCAGATTGTGGATTGCAAAATTCGTGACTGGACATTCATCCCTTCCGGAGAGATCCGAGAATTCCGTTTGCTGGCGCATACCCGGTGCATACTCATAAACCGGATATTCTCTACACGCACGGGTTGGGAGGGGGAGCCTGGTAAACAACCGGCTCTCCCTACCCCCATCTACGAAACTCTTCGGAACCCACCCCCCCCCTCCTTCAATCCACCAGCACACTTTCCGGCTCAAGTACCTGGCCCCCTGGCATACGGTACAGCTCGGAACCGAGATTGATAATGACATGCGCGCCGGATTCGAACGCGCTTTCCTGGACCGCGCCGTCCCCGGTCAGAATGGCGTGATAAATCAAGTCCAGTAATCCATACCGGCGGTGATGTCGCGCTGCCCGGACCGCCAGGCGCAATGATTCCTGCACGCGCGGGTCCGCAAAATCCGCCGATACGATTTCAACCTGCGGCGGTTTCACGAAACGAAAGTGACATCCCATCGGATGAACTAAGGGAACATTCGCAAACAGCATATCCATCAAAAATGCTTGTCGATGCGATCCGGTCGGAAGAGTGTATCCTTCATCATCCGGCCACGTGGAAAAACTCGCATCGTGATACACCAGTTGCCATAACGGAACCGGCCATGTGGGAGTGTTCTCTCCCAACTGAATGCGGGTCATATTCGCGCCGAGATGCCGCACTCCCAATGACCATTCCCGCTGCTCCCCCGCCGAGACCGCTATTCGCCGGTCGCAGAGTAGTTTCAGCAATTTGCAGCGCAGGCGCGCATCCTCGTTGCGGGAATACGGCCAGATCCCCCGTCGGCATTCCCGGAGAGGTCGAGTCGTCACTCCCTCGCAATGCGCGCCCAGGTAATCCACATATCCCTCCTCGAGTTCCGCAAGCATCTGAACCGCATACCCCGAATGCAGCGCGTGGAACTTCTCCCCGGCGATGTCGATCTCCGGGATCGGCGTTTTGTCCTCGGCAGAGACCAGAAAATCGCGCCGAAACGTGGACCCTCGTTCCCAGGCACGATCCGCCCAGATCCCCGGCGCGGCGATGAAATCCAACCCATCCTCCAGATCACGCCCCAAATATGCCCGCTCGATAGACGAATATCCCCCGAATGAAAATCCCTCCTGGTGCGAACAGATCGACAGGGGATACACAAAAGCCCGTTCGATCCCCATCTCTTTGATCGCGCTCAGGTTACGCACATAGTCGCAGCCGGGATCGTCAATATGCCCCAGGAAAATCGCGCACGCGCCGAGCAATCGGTCCAGCGTCGGGTTTTCCGCAATACGCGGGGCCATGGGAATGTGCAAACCGGCCTCCCTTGCGTATCGTCGGTATCGCCGCGCGGGCTGCATATATCCCCGGCCAGGAAGAAACACATACCGCAAACGGCGGGTGTAATTCAATGCGCCGAGTGACGGTATCCACCGGCAGGTCACTGTGCTTCCCTGGAGCGAATCCGTGTATGTCCAATGCCAGTCAAACGGCGTTTCCACAATCGCCAGGACTGTGCTTCCCCCCCCCAGTTGCGCCCACCACGCCATCGGAGCATCTGCGCCGCTGACCTCTACACGACGTTCCGCATCCTGTACGGGACGGTGAATACGCCCTTGGCGAACCGTATCGAGTACTTCGTGACGACGCTGGTTTTTAGGGAACAGCGCACCGGGAAATACCACGCTCAGCACGCGGCGATCGCTCACCGGGACCTCTCTCACCGTGCAGAGCAATTCCGGCTCCCGTTCGTCCAGGGTCATTTCAAAAACACACCGGACACCCTCCGCATCCAGCGTAATGCGGATGCCGTTATCCAGCTCATCGGCCTCTGTGGTCTCCGGGTGGATGCGAATGCGAGACTGCTCGTTCTTTCCCGGTGTGCCCACAGTCACCTCGGCGTGACGCGGGAGGTTAAGAATCCAGGTCTCGCCGCTCATCGGTTCGATAATTTTGCCGAAATAGGTATCCGAATCGAAATCCAGATGGATGGGAGCGGTTTCCCAGATCCAATTGCTCATGGTTCAACTCCAGTATGATCTGGTTACGACTATAGCCGGAAGGTTATCGCTTGGACACTGTTCATCTGTCCCATCGTAGTTTGCTCCAAAGACCTACTCATCCGTAACGGACCATGGTAATCTGAACATTCAATTATGAACAATCAAGCAACCCGGTGGGGAGGGTGAAGGTGCTGTCTCACGGCGATTTGGAAATTGCAAAATATCTGTTCGACTTGGGCGAGAGGATCATTCGGGGCCATTGCATGACTATGGCGGAGGCGGAGTTTATTTCATCGCTTCCTCTGCAACATCTTTTGCTCCTGATCCACACCGCAAACCGGCTCCGCGTTCATTTCTGCGGCAAAGCGGTCACCTGTTGCTCGATTGTCAACGCAAAGTCCGGCAGTTGCCCGGAAGACTGCGCATTTTGCGCACAGTCCGCTCTCTACAACACGAACGCCCCAATCTATCCCTTCATCGGAACAGAGAAAATCGTCCAGGCGGCAATAGAAGCCGCTCGGTCCGGCGCAACAGGACTGGGGATCGTCATCAGCGGAGAGGGAATCATGGACGATGACGAGCTCGAACAGGTTGGCGATGCCATGGAGGCGGTCACACAGAAGGCCGGTATCGAGGCGCATGGGTCCCTGGGTGTTCTGGAGGAAGAGCAGCTGCGCTATCTGAAATCACGGGGGATGGTCTGTTTCAATCACAATCTGGAAACCGCCCGGTCTTTTTTCGAGGAGGTTGTGACCACTCATTCCTTCGGAGATCGCTTGGATACGGCCCGCGCAGTCAAACGGGCGGGGATTCGCCTTTGCTGTGGCGGCATTCTGGGACTCGGGGAAAGTCCTGCACAACGGATCGAACTCGCCATGACTTTGCGCGAACTTGATGTGGACATTGTCTCGCTCAATTTCCTGCATCCCATCCCCGGAACTCCGCTCCAGGGTCAAAAGTCGCTGCCGCCTTTAAGGATCCTGTCCATTATCGCCCTGTTCCGGCTGATGTTGCCGACCAGGGAAATCAAAATCACGGGCGGACGCGAGAGGAATCTGCGCGATTTGCAAAGCATGATTTTCGCCGCCGGAGCCGACGGCATCATCATCGGGAATTACCTCACCACACCGGGTCGCAGCCCCGAAGAGGATTTGCAGATGTTGCGTGATTTGGGGCTTTCCGTTCGCAAATCGGGTCAGGTATCATCCCCCGGAGGCCGGTCCGCCAGACGAGGCACAACACGTCCGGCCTCGCGGAAACCCTCAAAAACATAATACACCGGGCGGTCCGGGTACGCGGCCATCACCGCCTCGCGGATATCCTCGCCCAAATCCTCCGCAAACAACGGACCCGATTTCATATCCGGCGGATTGAGCTGAAACGCGTTTCCATAATTCAACACCGGATCGACAAACACCACAGCATTCCCCAGATCGGTTTTCAACACCAGCGAGCGTAACTCGCCCGTCACACGCCAGTATGTTCTTCGATACTGGTCGTAGAGCCGTGGCGCCGTTGTGCAAAGCATCACCGCAACCATGCACGTGAGAAATCCCCAGCCAAGAATGCGCAACGGCTTACGGGGAATACGCAGGAACTCACCGATGTCCTCCCATAGTTGAATCAGTCCTCGCGAAATCAACAGCAGTGCATAAGGAATACATTCATAGACGTTCCGGGGACCGTAGCAGATGTCCTGGTAGTAATAGAACACATACGCGATCCCCAAGCCCACACAAATCCACAACATTTTCCGGTCCCGATAGTCCGGGCGGCCGCTCCGAATCCACAGGTAGGCGATGGGAAACAGGCTCGCAATCGGCCAGCCCAGAAGGTCCCGGTTGGCATTGTTGAGATTGATACTCCAGTTCGCAATCCCCAGAAGCGGAGTGTGGTACACCTGGTGTGAGGAGATCAGACCGGCGGGATGCTCTCCCCACGGTTTCTTACCAAATCCAAGGGGATTGCTGTCGAAATACTTCTGATAACCCGACAGAAACGGATCGCCCGTGGTTTTGAAATTCGCGGTCACCATCAGCCAGATGCACGGCAAGAGTCCCACGAGAAACAACAACCCCCCGCGCAACAGAAACCGCCACCTCTTACGTTCTTCAAAACAGAAAAAGAGAACGAGGGGAACACCGATCCCCAGTGCGGTCAGCGGACGAGTCACAAACGCATATCCCGCAAGAAATCCGGCGAGCAGAAACATGACCGCTCTGGACTGTGCCCACTCCAGTGAGAGCGCCAGGAGCAACAAAACCAGCAACGCCAGGGGATGGTTCATCATCGATGATCCCATCACCAGGAAAAACGGAGAGACACAAAGCAGCCCCACCGCCAGGAGCGCTGTTCTTCGGTCATACAACTTTCTTGCATACAGATACAGAATCGCAGCTGTCACCGTGGAAATCACAGGATTCACAATCCACGGCATCCCGGCGAGGACCCCCAATGCGAGAACCAGCGAAAACCCGGGCGGATAAATCGCACACCAGCGATCCTCCATGATTACATGTGGATACCGGAACGCCTCGGGCACAGGCGGCGGGTCAAGATACCAGCGTCCGATACTGAATATCTTCGCCTGAAACAATTGCGCGATACTGTCCTCCACATGGGCCACATGATCCAGGACTTTCCAGGAAATCCAATTTGTCTCCAGAAACACAATCCCCATCGCGAACAGGACCGCAACCGGAAATCGGTGCACACCGGCAAGATGCGGGTCTTTCTCCATCATTCCGGCGGAAGCCGGAATCCAGGGATAAAACCGCACCAGAAATAGGCCCTGCACCGCCACCAGAATCAGCAACATCCAGCGATACAGCAGCCCCATCCATGGCTCGGTCAGCCAGAGTCCGCTTTTCGCAAGATGCCCCAGCGGAAGACAAACCAGGAGAAACAGGAGAAGGGCGAAGATCCGTCTCGGGGTGAGGTATTCACTGCAAAAATCGCGGAACGAAATCTCGACATAGTGGGCATAGGCGGTAAAAGCGAACGCTGCAAACACGAAGGCCATCCCGGTCAACAGGGGCAGAAGGACCCCTCCAACATACGAAGGTCGGGCCGCAAGCAGATGCGCCCATCCACACAGCAGCAGATTGACCACAAACGCAACCAGCTCGATCCGGCGGGCGTTTTCTCTTTTCATGTTACCGCCTTTCTTTGCCACTGGCGTCAGGCAGGGACGCCTGACCTACCGGGGAGAAATGGTAGGACAGGCCTCCGCGCCTGTCGACAATGACCCGGAAAAACGGTAGGACAGGCCTCCGCGCCTGTCGACGGGCTTTGTACACTGCTCCCGATACGGAAAAACCGATTTGCTCTCTGCGAAAGACAAACAAAACTATGAATACTCGATCCATTCTTTGCTTATTGCTTGCCCTGACTTGCCTGATCTTACCCGCATCGGCGCAGCGGGATAACGCCTTGACCCAGATCTCCACAATCGACGCGATTCTAAACGGACTCTACGATGGAGTACTATCCTTCGGCGAGCTGCGCGAATATGGGAATTTCGGGATCGGCACATTCCACAGTCTCGATGGGGAGATGGTCGCGCTCGACGGGGCATTTTACCAGGTAAAGGCGGACGGACGGGTCTACGATGTCACGGATACGGCAGCGACACCGTTCTCAAGCATCGCCTTTTTCCAGGCTGAGAAAGAGATCCCAATCGCTTCGGGGACCAATTACCAGGAGATTCAGGCACACTTGAAAGAGACCATCCCGGCGGAAAACATTTTCCAGGGCATCAAGATTCTCGGCACGTTTCAGTACATGAAAACGCGGAGCGTGCCGGGCCAGACCAAGCCGTACCCGCCGCTCGTGAAGGTCACCGCCAATCAACCGACTTTTGAGTTTCACGACATCGCGGGCACGGTTGTGGGATTCTACACACCGGACTATGTCGGCGGGCTGAATGTTCCCGGTTACCACCTGCATTTCCTCGCCGATGACAAATCCGGCGGCGGACATATCCTCGATTTCACCGTCCGAGAAGCTACATTGTATCTGGATTATCTCCCGGAAATTCGAATCATCCTGCCCAATAACCCGGATTTCAACAGTTTGGAACTGTCCAAAGATCTTTCCGATGAACTTAACCAGGCCGAGAGAGAAGGTGGAAAGAAGGCAGAACCAGACAACCGCTGATGGAGCCAAGGACCGGGGAAGAACATGAGAATTTCTCCCCCAAGGATTGGGGGAGATACAGAGGGGGTTGAATTCACTGAACTTATCAACCCCCTCCCTGCTTTCTCGTTCCGAAAATCATTTCCCCTGCCAGCCCTGCACCGAAGAAGCATACCGTGTGTTTGTCACGGCCCAGAGGATATGACGTCCATCCCCATATAAACGGAATGAGATCCCTTTCCCCATGTCAATTATCTTGAGTTTCACTTCGGGCTTGCCGTCCGCCTGTTCCTCCAGTCTTGCCACATAAAGCCACATCATGGGATACGGAGCAACTGACTGATCCCAATGCGGTCGGGGTGGAAGACGCTCCTCCGTTATGAACGCCACTGTCCGGCCATCATCCGAAATCTGCGGATATTCCTTTATTCCAGGAGGCACAAATTCCCACACTCTCTCGAAGGTTTCCCCGATTCGCTTCCAGATCGTCTCGGCACGCAAGATATATGTGGCATCACTATTCCATGCCGCGACCCCCATCCCTTTGCCATCATCCAGAATATACTGCACAGGCGTTGTCCACGAACCGCTCTCAAGATGTGAAAATAGCCCTCGCGCTTGCGGTCGCCAGATCTCCATATATATCCATGATCCATCCCCACTTATCTTTGTGCCGTTCCAGGAAAGGTCTTCCTCCGGGGAGGAGAATAATTCTGTCACCCGGGTGGGTCCATTCCAGAATTCCGAAAGGACGGATACAAATCGTTTCCCAATCAGCCGATTGGTCAACAATACAAAATTGCCGTCATTCGATACACCGCAGATTTCCCCCGGTATGGTAGTGCCGATTCCATGAGGATTTGAGAACTCCAAACTGTCCGCGGTTCGCTTTCGGACATAAATATCAACCTCACCCGACAAGTCCTTCGCCCAATATGCAATTGAGTTACCATCGCTTGAGACTACCGGATTCGATACATATTCCATCTCCTCCGGATGAAGCGGCATATCCCCAATGACTACTCCTTCATTGAGCAACTTAATCCGGTAAGTGACCTCACGAGGGTCCGATTCATCCGTCGTATAAATGAGAAAAGAACCATCGCCACCTACGTTGCTTTGAGACAGAAATAAATCAAAATAAAAATCCCGCGCTGTCGGTTCCCACT
>JAKPRU010000806.1 GCA_029557025.1 Candidatus Omnitrophota bacterium
CATCCATGCGTCTCGAACGCAAAGAACTGATTGAACTGATCGGCCATTGCGCCCATCTGTTCACCAGTTATCCTGCGTTGTTTTATCTTTCCTGGGCCTTATTGAGGGTTCTTCCCGGTGATACTCTTCGCGCATCCTATCTTCGCCTAATGTTACGCCTGAGCGATTGGATGATTCAGCGCAACGGTGGGCGGCTTCCAACCCACTGGCATCAGCCGAGATTCATTGATCGGCTCATTCGTCGGACTCTCCGCAACTGTCCCAAGCTCTCGAATGACCTTCATGCCATCTCCCCCAAAAATTGATCGGTTCGCAGGCAATGAAAATACTTACATGTATTTGAATAACCTGTTTAATTGCAGGCTGGTTTGCCCGTTCAGGATAGTGTCTGCTGAGCGGCTCCATAGAGGCCATGAGCGTGGATGTATTCGAAGACCGACTGAGGAACCAAGTATCGGATACTTCTCTTCGTGCGAATGTACTCACGAATCATTGACGAGGAGATGTCCATTATGGGCATGTCGATAATGGCGCATGAATCGGCTTGGGAATTTCCGTTTCTCCGTCCTGCTGAGGCTACGGAATATCGACTGAGGATTTTTTCACCCTGGAACCAATGCCGGACTTGGCCTGCCCAGTCTCCTCCAACGAGGAGAACCAATTCCGTGTCTGGTCCAAGGTCCCGTTCGAGTGCTTCCAGGGTCTGGATCGTATAGCAGGGGCCCTTAAAGTCGATTTCAAAGCGAGAAACTGTAAATCGTGGATTATCAGCGACTGCCAGTTGAACCATCCGATAACGGTGTTCCGCAGGGGCCAAGTCTGCTTGAGATCGCTTATGAGGTGGTTCCCCGGCAGGTACAAAAATCACTTGTTTCAAATCCAATGTCTCACATGCGGCCTGAGCCAAAGCTAAATGCGCAATATGGACGGGATTGAATGTTCCCCCGAATACCCCGACCCGGTCTTTCTCAACCATAGTATATCTGATTTCCTATATATGGAATATTTTCGCAGAGATTCCTCACATTCGTTTGAAAAAAAAATTAATCTATGTCAGTAAGACTGACCCAAGTTATTCCCGAACTTGTCCATCGCCGAACACGATAAACTTCTGCGTGGTCAAACCTTCCAGGCCGACCGGCCCGCGTGCGTGAAGTTTGTTAGTGGAAATGCCGATTTCCGCGCCAAGCCCGTACTCTCCCCCATCCGAGAAACGAGTGGACGCGTTCACCATGACGCTGGAGGAGTCAACCTCACGCAGGAATCGCATGGCACGGGTGTGGTTCTCGGTCACAATCGCCTCCGTGTGGCTTGAGGAATGCCGGGCGATGTGATCCAGGGCCTCCTCGAAACTGGGCACAACGCGAATAGCGATGATCAGATCCAGGTATTCCTCGTCCCAATCCTGATCCGTGGCCGGTTTCGCCTCTGGGATCAATCGGCATGTTTTGGGGCATCCGCGAATTTCCACGCCCTTTTCGATCAGGGCTTTTCCCAAGCGAGGGAGAAACGATTCCGCTACAGATTCATGGATCAGGAAAGTCTCTGCGGCGTTGCAAACTCCAGGACGTTGGACCTTTGCATTGATACAGATTCGCAGGGCCTTATCGAGATCGGCGTCCTCATCCACATAGACATGGCAGTTGCCGTCATAATGCTTCAAGACCGGCATTCTCGCCGTTTCGGAAACCAGCTTGACCAGCGGCTTTCCACCGCGCGGAACAACCATGTCGATGCAGTCATCCATCGTAAGCAGCAGGCGAACGGCCTCCCTGTCCGTTGTATTCACAAATCCGATTGCATCCGGCGGAACCTCCGTACCGGCGCAGGCTGCTCGAAGCGCTTCCGCCAGGGCGCGGTTACTGTGAAACGCTTCCGAACCGCCTCTAAGCACCACCGAATTGCCCGCCTTGAGACACAGGGCCGCCGCATCCACTGTCACATTCGGTCGTGACTCGTAAATCACCCCAATTACCCCGATCGGCACGCGCATTTTGCCCACAAAAATCCCGCTCGGACGGGGGATCACTCTGGAAATCTCTCCCACAGGGTCAGGAAGGGCAGCAATTTCACGCAAGGCCAAAGTTATTTCCCTGATCCGCTTATCCGTCAGCGCAAGACGGTCCAGCATGGCACTGGACAATCCCTTTGACTTGCCCCCTTCGAGATCCTTCTCATTCGCCTTCTGAATCTCCGCTTTCATTCTCTCGATCTGTTCGGCGGACTGTATCAACCAGGCATTCTTGGTCGCTGTCGACAGGGAACTCATCACGCGGGAGGCCTTTTTTACCCGCTGCGTAAGTTCTTTTATCAATAATTCCATATTCATTCCTATACGCTCCAATCCATCGCCGGGCTTCTTCCGAGGGCTGTTGTGTTTCATCCTACAAGAACCGAGCGAAGATTAAAAGAAAAACCGGCGGGATTCGCCGTCCCGCCGATTTTTGATTCAAACGCTTTTCGGCGACACTCAGAAGATAATCCCTTTTCCTTCTTTTTTGTTCACGGTCCGCAAGAAACGCGTTGATACCCACACCCGCTTCACTTTGCCGTTGATCTTGACCTTTTTCCGCTGGAGATTCGGCTTAAAGCGACGCTTGGTTTTATTGTGAGCATGACTGACATTATTCCCTGTCATGGGGGCTAATCCGGTGAAAAAACACTTCTTTGCCATTTCGATATACTCCAGAAAATAACTCGATTTCTATCTTAGGATGGACACATAACGCGCTCAAGGGTGGCTCGACAAATCGATTGCAATTTGAAGCCCATCGAACACCAATTCCATCCCGTTCGGCAGTTTTCCATTTGCCTCGCTATGATCAACATCGTGAGTAATGTGCGTAAAGAAGGTCCTTTCTGCACCCAGCTGTTGCGCAACCTGCACGGCTTCGTCCAGGTTGAAATGGGTGGGGTGAGGACTATACCGGAGCGCGTCCAGAATCAGCGCTTTCAGACCCTTCAGCCGTTCCAAACTCCGATCCGGGATTGCGCTGCAATCGTTGATATATGCAAATGAGCCGATTCGATAACCGAATATCTCCAGTTTGCCGTGCCAGACCGGAATCGGCTCGATCAGAATCCCTTGGAAATTAAACGCCTCACTGATTTCATGGAAATCCACTTTCGGAACTCCACCACCGTTCTGAAAAGGGTTTGTGAAATAGGAATAGACCTTTTTGAGATGTCCAATAGTCCGGGCATGTCCGAAAGCCGGAATCTCCTGTTCCTGGATAAAATTAAAAATCCTCAGATCGTCGCAGCCGAAAATATGATCCGCATGTTCGTGCGTATACAGCACGGCGTCGATCCTGCGGATATCATTTTCCAGGCATTGCTGTCGCAGGTCCGGTCCCGTGTCGATCAGAATCTTGACACCCCGCACATCCACCAGTGCTGAGGACCGCAGCCTTCTATTTCGCGGATTGCTCGAGCGGCAGACCTCGCAGTCGCAGGCAATCACCGGAACGCCGCTGGAGGTTCCGCTGCCAAGGATGGTGATCGTCAAAGCGGTTGATTCTGGGTTCATCGGTGAGTCTGTCTTGAGGTCATTCACATTTTTTCCGGCGCGGTGACTTTCAGAATGCCCAGCGCATTCTCCATCACTTGGCGCACGGCCTGGACCAGCAAAAATCGGGGTTTAGAACCCTGCGGATCGCTCTCGTTGAGAACTCGCTGGGCTTGATAGTAAGCGTGAAATGTCTTTGCCAAGTCCTCCAGGTAATTGGTCAGCAAGTGCGGCTCC
>JAKPRU010001268.1 GCA_029557025.1 Candidatus Omnitrophota bacterium
GGATGTGTCGGGAAGCATGTTTGGGCAGCCTCTGATTGATTTGCAAAACGCCGCTCGGCAGACCATTGAACTCCTGCCGCCCAATTCCGAGATGGCGATCATTACCTTCCATCACACCGATCAGGTCGCGCAAGTTTTCACCGACGATCGGAATTTATTGACGGATGTGATCGATGGGTTGCAGGCCCAAGGTGGAACGGATTTTAATCCCCCGCTGCTGTCGTTGCTTGATTTATTCGAGAACCGGTCGACGACGCGAAAGCGCATGGCAATTTTTATTTCCGATGGGTTCCCAAGTCAGACGACTTTGCAGAGATCTTTGACGTCGGCGAAAGACGCGGGGATTGTGATCAACACCATCGGTTTCGGGTTTGGCGTGGGAACGGCCGTCGAACTTCAGAATATTGCGGCCTCGACCGACGGCAAATACTATCCGGCGCCGGATGGACAAACCCTGGAAGATATCATGTTGGGTCTTATCAGCCAGACTGACGACGAGTTATTATACGCTTTTTATCCCTTCGACGACGGGGGCGTGACGGCGGAGGATTTCGCGAATCCTCTTGATTGGCGGTTCGCGCTGTCCGGTATCAGTTTTGATGCCGTGACGGTGGCGACCATGGATAGTTGTTTTAATTGGATGTTTGACGACGCTCGTACGGTTTCCAGTCCTGATATTCCTGATTGGTGGATCAACACCTACTTCCCCCATGGCGCGTTCGATGCGGATCTCGATCCGGATTTTGATGGGTTAAGCAATTATTATGAGTATTTGCTCGGTTTTCACCCTTTGGTTCCGGATTCGGACGGGGATGGGATTCGCGATGGGAATGAGGATACGGATGGCGATGGCCTGTCGAACATTGAGGAGCAATGGGCCCTCACGGATCCGCGTTCCATGGATTCCGATGATGATGGTATTTCCGATCGGGTTGAAATGAATTCCGCATTGGATCCGCTCGATTCGGTGTCGCCCTATGTGTTGCGCCATGTTCGCAACAACGGGGAGGGATGGATCGGCGTGCCGGCGACGATTCACGGTAAGGATATTGACGGCGGACGGTTCGATTTGTCCACTTGGACTGTGGAATCCATGGTTCGGTTGACCGCGGCACCCACCCAGGAAGTGATCCTGGTGGGGCGGT
>JAKPRU010000829.1 GCA_029557025.1 Candidatus Omnitrophota bacterium
TATTGAAAGACTCTTCGACAAGACTCTTCACATCCGTGACTACGAGATAATCCTGGCTGTCCGAATCCGGTATATTCCGCTGGTAGGCGATGATGTGCTGTTCGGGCACCAACCCGGCTATCGGCTGGACCGGTACATCCTGAGTCTCGGTCAATGTGCCGGAACTGGAAATGAAGGTTACCGTGAACGTATCCTGGTCTGTATCGGCCGGCGTATAGTCGAATTGTCCCGTGGACGGGTCGAAGACCAAGGCGCCGCCCGGGGGATTACTGACCACACAGGATAGCGCGCCGCCGTCCGGGGATACTACCCGGAAATGGGCGCTCTCGCCGTACCGTACGGAAACCGGCGGAATAGTCCCCACCACGTACTCGATCTCGGAGGCATACGTTACTTCCAGTATCTTCAGATTGCCGCTCGCAACCACGACGTCCTGTTCTTCGACGGGCTGCCACCCCGTCAACCGCTTGAATTCCACCCTGTGGATACCGGAGCCGAGGTCGCATCTCTCACCGGACATCTTCCATTCGCTCCCGGACAGGCGCCACATGGCCCCGGCGTCAACCGCCTCCGCCGGACCCAACGTAACCACCAGGCTGCCGATGTTCTGAAATTCTCCCGTATCGAGCAGGATAGTTTCTTCCGCTCCGGGGACGTTTCCCGGTTGCCATGTCGAATCGACCAAGGTGGAAAACCAAAGATCCCCCCTGAATCGTGCAGGATATTCAGCAATCTCAGGGACACGGACCACATAACTCATCGTGTACGGAAACGTCTGTAGATCGTTCCATTCAAAAATAAGCACCCCGGTTTGGTCATCACTCGGAATGCTTTCCGGCATGGGAGAAGTAATCAGGCTTCCCCCTTTATACCTCCATTCCGGAGGAAGAGCCTCTCCCCACCTCTCCATCCGTATCGTGGCGGTACCGCCTTCCGTTCGACTGAATGTCAGCGTAACAGTCAGTTCCTCCGTCCCGGGAGCGACGAATCCGTTGGCATCCAGTCCGGAAATTGTTCGCTGTACCGTTATCGGCGCTTCACCCCAAACCGTCCCGAAAAAGAACAGAGAGAGTGCACCCACCCACAGCAAATGCGTCTTCATGTTTAGCCCATCCTTCCTCGTTACCGAAACCTGTTACCCGATTCCTCTCCGAATAAATTGCCTGCACTCCGGCGCATATCAACCCAAAGGTCCATCAAATGCACTGAAGAATAAATTAAACTGCGATTTACACGCCCTCTAGATTATATGATAAGTCTTAAAAATAGTACAGATATTTTTTCTATTGAAGTCTATGGGTTTTGCAGCAGAAACGAGGGTACGGTGCCGCCGTAATCGGCCCCATGGTGACAAGAAAGTGCGGCGGCGGCACCCGACCTGAAACGGACAGGGGAAGTCCAATACCGTGTCCGGCAAATCAGGTAATGTCAAAGGCATCCCCGGAAGTATCTGTGCACCCCTACCTGCCGTCACAACAGTGGCGAGAGGAGCCTGCAGAAATTCTCCGCCCAGGCGCGGCCCTTGCCCACCATGTCCGGCTGCATGTAGTGGGAAGACTGCTGCAATTCCCGGATGAAGGCCTCCACCCGCGCGATGTCCACCGGGCTGTAGTGGAAGAGGGCGATCTCGAAATTCAGGTAGATGCTGCGCATGTCCAGGTTGGGCGATCCGGTAATAGCCAGGGTGTCGTCAAATAACATGGCCTTGGCGTGCACCATAAGACGCGGATAGGCAAACAGTGTGGCGCCGGCAGCGCAGACCTCGCGGAGCGCCGGACCCCGGGCAAGATCAGCTACGGGATGGTTCGAGCGCATGGGCACCAGCACGCGGACATCGCAACCCATCCGCGCCTTCAGGGCCAGCGCCTTCAGCAGTGAATCGTCCGGAACAAAGTACGGGGTGACCAGCCAGATACGCTTGCGGGCGTCCATGATCGCCGTCAGCAGCGCGTCATGAAACGTGTCTTCCGGCACGTCCGGGCCGCTTGGAATCACCTGAATGGTGCAATCGGTCATGAACTGGCCGGGCGT
>JAKPRU010000834.1 GCA_029557025.1 Candidatus Omnitrophota bacterium
TGTTCGATCCCCACGAGATCGAAAGCGAACGACAGGTGATCTACGAGGAGATCAAGCGCCACGAAGATACGCCGTGGTCCAAGTTCTACGAGAAATTCGACGAAACAGCCTATGCTCGATGCCCATACAGCCGGAATATCCTGGGCACATTCGAGAGTCTGTCCGGAATTGACCGGGAGGTTTTCCTGGAGTTTCTGCGGACGAAATACACCCCGGAGAATATCACGGTGGTGACTGTGGGCGACATTGACCGCGACGAGGTCCGGGACCGGCTGGAAGATCTCCTGGAGGGAATGTCTGCCTCCAATTGTAGTGTGACGAATGGCGCTTTCGAGATGATCGACTCGCCCCAAACGTTCGACCTGCACATGCCCGTCAACCAGAGCTATCTTCTTCTGGGGTATCCCACCCCGCGAATTGCAGGAACCCGCGACGAGGCGATCCTGGATCTTGCGTCGATTCTGCTCGGAGAGGGCCGCTCGTCCCGCTTGTATACCCTGCTGAAAGAGGAACTGGGGCTGGTTTCCTCGATCAGTGCCTCCTGCTGGTCTCAAGTCAGGGCCGGACTGTTTGTGACCGAAGCAGCAACCGATGAGAAGAATCTCCCGGAAGTCGAAAGACGCATCCTGGACGAGCTGCATCGTCTGTGCTCCACCCCGCCGGATGAAAAGGAACTGGATCGCGGCAAGAAGATCGCGCTCGCCAATTACGCTTTTTCGAACGAGACGGTTTCTTCCATCAGTCACACCTATGGGTCCTCCCGGATTCTGGGGGATATCGAGTCTATGGTTCGATATCCCGACATGATCCAGTCCGTCACTTCCGAGGAGCTTTCCTCAACCCTGAGTCGTTACTTGAGGGACAATCTCCTGTGTGTCGGCCATCTCCTGCCGAACGAGAGGGAGGAAGGCGAAACTGTGATGGAGACCCCCTTTCCCGAAGATCAGTGAGGCTTCGATAGGGAGATAAGTTAAGTAAATTCAATCCATTCGTATCTCCGGAGGTTGGGGATTCACCCTTTCCGCATGGCTGTTCCCGTGCAAAGACGAACCGCTGGACGGATGGAGCGTACCGTAATAAGATAAAAGGCGAATTCAATTCTTGAAACGAAACCTGAGGAGGAACAGATCGATGACAGGCTATCGCATTCGGGTTTTGCAGAGCATTGTCGGACTGTCGCTGGTGATGACGGTCATCCCGCACGGGATTGCCGCCCCGCTGGAGGATGTGCGCATCGGCGTGATTCTCACCACCGTCAAAGAAGACCACAGTTTCATGTTCGGTCCGTCTATCATTTCCGAAGAGAAATCCAAGGAATACCTCAGTGGTCTGGCGCATGATTTGTTGTTCTCCAAAGAGCTGCCGCCCGCGTGGCCGGAGTGGAAATTTATGCAGATTTCCGCCGTTTATTGCCACGCCGGCCCGGAAGGAGCCGATGCGTTTCTATCCATCACACGAGAGCCGAAGAAAATCGCAAAGTGCGACACGCTGGAGAAGCTCCTGGAAAAGTGTAACTGCGTAGTGCTGGTAAATACCGGCGGCAAAGGCGAGGCTAATTTTGAGCTGGTTTCCAAATGCCTGGAGGCGGGGCATCCGATATTTGTGGATAAGTTTCTTGCGGCGACGGCGAGCCAGGCACATCAATTGATTGAACTGGCCCAACAGAAAGAAGTTCCCCTGATGTCCGCCTCGTTTCTTCTGTTCAGCGAGCCGGGATTGCAAGTGAAGTCGAAGATTGACGATCGCGGATTGACAAAAGTTACCAGCACGGGCTGGGATGGCACCAACATTGCGGGCGATATCCACCCGATCTCGCACATGTTGATGATGACCGGTGAGCGGAAACCCGTTTCTGTCCGATGCGAGCAAGGGGATGCCGGGTGGAAAGCCATTGTCACATTCAGCGATGGAGTGATCGGAGAACTTGCCCCGCGAAAGCCGAATACGGTTTTTGAACTGTACACGGTCAGCGAGGGAGCCACTTATTACGCTCACTATGAGAATAAACACACCCGACCTTCCTCGATCATTACCCTGCAACATTTCTATGATTACGTGCGGGGCAAAGGACCGGGAGTGTCGCCCATGATTATGGAAAGCGCGATTGCCATCTGGGAGGCCGCCGGGAAAGCGCGCGAAACCGGCAAAACCGTCATCATCGGCGAATAACAACACAGGCAAATAAGGAGGAAAGAGCATGAGAACAAGAAATACCCTGCGAACCGGTTTCTGGATCATCGGCGTTTGGGGAATCTGTATCGGCCTGATTGTTTTCGGTTCGGGAACCGTCCGGGCGGCCGAGTCGCTGAACATCACCGACCTCGAGATTCATACGCCCACGATTGCTGTACCCTATTATCATTACACGGCGAAATTGAATCTTCCGAAGCCCGACACGATTTCCGTAAAGGAAATTAAAATCAACTCCGAACCGGAACGGAACTATTTCCTTTTGGATGAAGGGGAAACGCTGGATCCGAACCGTCCCAAGGAATGGCGGCGTATGGCTCTGGCCTACCGGGTGAAGGACCCGCACGTCAAGAAAGTGTACTCAAATCCGACGCTTTATGGGCGGATGGACTGGGAGAACGGCAAGAGTTACGAGGTTGAGATTACGCTGCAATTGGGAGACAATCCAAAGAACCTGTACCAGGGAAAAGCAACCGCCGTAGCCCCGGCAAACGGCGGCTACTGGGACCCGGCCTGGAAAAACTACCAAAGCGCCGTAGTGACCGAGTCGGAGGGGATTCGACGTACCCGGGAGCCGGTCGAACTCACGATATTGATGTACGCCGATACCATCCGGGATCCGGCCCGGGAAATCCGCGTGGTTCAATACGATTGTCAAACCCACACGCATCAGGAAATCCCCAGCCAGGTGATCGACTTTCATGAAGTGAATATGACCGATCCCCCGGCGTACAACGCCAAGGGAGAGCTTCTGCCGAAGATGATGGTTCCCACCCGTTGTGCAACCGTCCTGTTCATGGCCTCGGCGGAGGCGAAATCCTCCGGCGTGTACCTGGTGTTCTATAACAATCCCGATGCGAAAGCGCCCGGCTACCCCAGCACGCTGAAAGTGTCCGGTAATCCGCCCGGTATAGTAATTGAGAATGATTTCTACCACCTGAAAATGCACAAGATGAACGGGATGCTTGATGAACTGATTATCAAGTCGAAACCCGAATACAAGTTTGTGCATAAAAAAGAGACGAACGGGGCGATTCAATGGAACCCCGGCGCGTATGCCCCGCCGCGCGCCTGGGTGCATATCTCGGACTGGGAACCTGGCAAGTATGACTACGAACGAGAGGAGATCCGGGGACCTGTCGCGTTGATTATCCGGCAGTGGGGAGAAATGCCGCAGATGCCGGAATTGATGTGCTCGATCGTCTACAAATTTTATGACGGACTGCCGTATTTCACATTCCGTTCAACGGTCCATGTCCGGAATGATGTGACGGTACAGGTAATCCGGAATTCGGAAGTGGTGTTTGCGCGGGAATGTTTCGATGAGGCGGCCTGGTGGGATGCCCTGCAGGGGAAAGCGGAAACCCGACGCATTGTCGATTACCCCGACCTGACCGAGTGGATCATGCCGGATGATACCCCTTGGATAGCGTTTTTCGACCGCGCAAAGGATTGCGGCTACGCGGGGATTCAAATGGAATATCTGAACAGCGGCCTGACGGCAAAACTCAGAACGCTGAACCCATATTTATATATCACGGTCGGACCGTGGCTGTACTGGACACGCGCCCTTGTCTATCCGTATGGGAGCAACAATCCGCAGCACCTGATTAAGATCCCGGAAGGTTCGGTGTTTCTTGAACAGTGGGCGTACCTGCCGTTCGAGTTAGCCGACGGCGACAGCCCGTTTCAGGATGTAGAGAAATTAAGCGAAGGCTTGCCGAAACCGCTTCATGTTCATCTGGAGGAACCGATCAGTCCGGAAATGCAGGTCCCGGAAGAAATCTACATCGAGCCGACCAAGACCGGCTGGGAAGAGTAGATTTCCAGGAAGTAAGAGATCACGATCGGGGGCGATTCGTTCGGTGTGGGATCGCCCCCGAAATTTTTTAGATAACCATGAAGAATGTTCATTTCTGGACAGCTGCCGGTGTCTTCCTTGCGGCGCTTGTGCCGCGACTTCTTGTTGCGTTTGCTCCACATCCCCCACTATTCTCGGACATGGAGGACTACGACCGTGCGGCGGTTAATTTCCTGATGGGGCATGGTCTTGCGATGTCGCCTGACTATCAGGCCTATCGCCCGCCCGGATACCCGTTCTTTCTTGCGACAATTTATTGGATTGCGGGGAGGGACTTGACGGTTGTGCGTGTTGTGCAGGCGGTTTTGTCGGCCGGGTCTTGTGTTCTTCTTTATCTGCTTGCGGCCGTTCTGTTGCAGAAGGAACAACGACTACTTATACGGAGGGGAGTTCCGGTTCTCAGTGGACTTCTGCTCGCGATTTATGAAAGTCATATTTTCCTTGCGGGGATTGTTCTTAGCGAGACTCTTTTTACATTTTTGCTGCTGTTTTTTCTTCTCTTCCTTTGTGGATTTTCACACCGCCCCGCCTTTTGTTCATGGTCCGCTTTTCTTTTGGGCATTCTCGCGCTCATTCGTCCTGCAGCGGTATTCTATCTCCCGGCGCTTTTCTATGCGGATGCGCGGTGTCTCCCCGGTGGGAGGAAAGGGGAACAATCGAGGTGGCGGATGGGGCGGTGGTGTCTTCATTTTCTTCTGTTTTGTGTTCCGATGGTTCCGTGGACAATTCGCAATGCGCTGATCCTTCACGCATTCGTTCCTATCTCTACAAATGGCGGCGTTAATTTTTATATCGGTCACCATCCGGGATATTCGTATTGGTCTACGGGCGAAAAAGAGGCGATTCGCGCCCGGACGGATTTGAATGAGGTAGAGGAGAGCCGTTTGTTTTTTCGGCTGGGTTTGGGTTACATCTTGGAGCATCCCGGACAAACGTTAGTGGATACGTGGCGAAAAATAGTTTATCTACTTAAGCCGGGCATTCCGGTGTGGCCGATGGGAGAGGCGGGGTACGATCTGCGGTTCGCTTTCTTTCCACATTTGCGAACAGTAATGGTAGAATGGAATTGGCTGTTTCTGATCCTGTCGATTTGCGGTGGAGTGCTGCTTTGGCGAGGGATTCCAAACAGCCGTGGAATGCACTTTGTGGTTTTCTTTCACATCTTTGCGGTGTTAATTTACTTCGCCCGCGCCCGGTTTCGTGTGCCTCTAGAACCGGTTTTTCTGTTCTGGAGTGTCTATGCCGGGTTGTGGGGTATTCTTGGAATCAAAAGGCGTTTTCGTCAGGGAGATTAACCCGACGGCGGGAGGGCGGGACGCGCCCTCTCCCCCGGCGTCATTCCGGCGCAGGCCGGAATCCAGGTCAGTCAAAAGGGAAGACGACGGATTTCTGTTACCCGTTGGCCGGAGTCATGCTACTTTGCGCCGTGGAAACAGGAAGTTTCTCGGACTGGGTGAGGAGATTGAAAAAAACCCGTCATCTGAAAGGAGCCATCATGATTCGATCATATTTTCTTTTGTTCGTGCTGCTCTTGAACTTTGTTCCGGCATTTGGAGATAGCCTCGACCTTGGCTCCCGTAGAGAACTGTTTGTGGATGATTTCCTGATCGACAGGCTTGATGGGACCGAGTTGAGATTGCATTCCCCTCAACCGGCGAACGTTGCTCTTCAGCTGGATCGCCCCTGGGAGGGATTGTTTTGCGGCTATTTTACGGTGTTCCAGGACGGTGACCGATATCGGATGTATTACCGGGGCCTTCCCGATGTTGACCGGGCGGATGCCGAAGTGACCTGTATGGCGGAAAGCACGGACGGTATCCGCTGGGAGCGCCCCAACCTGGGACTTTATGAAATCAACGGGACACGGGAGAACAATGTCATTCTTCGCGGTGAGGGAACGCACAATTTCGCGCCGTTCCTCGATACGCATCCTGATGTGCTAAAGGAGCAAAAATACAAAGCACTGGGGTCTGTGGAAGGAGGGCTGGCCGCGTTCGGTTCAGCCGACGGGATTCACTGGAAGAAACTGCATGATAAGCCGGTACTCACCCATGACCGACACGGCGAATTCGATTCACAGAATGTCTCTTTCTGGAGCGAAACGGAGGGTGGCTATGTCTGCTACTTCCGGAAATTCGTGGACGGTGTTCGTTCGATCCGCCGGGCGACCTCGGATGATTTCATTCAATGGTCCGATGCGCAGCCGCTGTCCTATCGAGTCCCCTTTGCTCACGCGAACGAATACACCATACGTCTCCCGAATGGCGATATCGAGAATACCACGACTCCGGCCGAGCATCTCTACACAAACCAGACGCATCCGTATTTCCGTGCCCCGCATATCTACATTGCGTTTCCCATGCGGTTCATGCCTCAACGCCAGGTTTTGGACAAGAGCCGGGCGGAAGCGACGGGAGTCCATACCAAGTATGGTTCTGATGCCGCCGATGGGGTATTCATGAGCATTCGCGGTAACAGTTCCTGTTACACACGGTTCATGGAAGGATTTTTCCGCCCCGGCCCTGATCCGGGCAACTGGGTGTCACGTACCAATATGGCCGCGCAAGGTGTTGTCCCCACCGGGGAAACCGAAATGTCCATCTATTATTCCCAACATTATGCGCAGCCTTCTCATCACCTCTTGCGCTGCACATTGCGAACGGATGGCTTTGTCTCGGTAAACGGCCCCTATTCCGGCGGACTCATGACGACGAAACCGTTCCGTTTCAACGGGAATCGGCTGGTGATGAACTATTCCGCATCCGCCGCGGGGATGATGCAGGTGGAATTGCAGAATGAGGAGGGGCAGCCGATTGCGGGTTATGCCATGGACGATTGTGTCCCGTTGTTCGGTGACACGATTGAAGGAACTGTCGCATGGAAAGGCGGTCCCGATGTGTCGCATCTTTCCGGGCAGACAGTGCGCATGAAAGTATATCTTAAAGACGCCGATCTTTATTCCTTGAGGTTTGTGCCATAAGAGGAAACATCGCGAGGGAAAAGCGAAGTTCTGTTATCGTCATTCCACGACGAGCCGGAATCGCGAGAAGAGAAGAGGGCAGGCACACCGGCCTGGCCCTGCGGTCCCAAATGCGGCTGTGCCCACACCGCGGCATCCAGGCAGGCTTGAATTATTCTCTCGCTCCTGCTCTCGGTATGGAATATCTTACCCTCACAAGGAGTTCCCAAAATACCCCACCAGCGCCTTGACCAATCCCTCTGCGTTGTGATCCTCCGCCTGGATTTGAACAGGGATACCGAGGGCGTTCATGCGCTTGCTGGTGGCCGGGCCGATGGAAACAAAAATTGAGTGTGCCATGAACTCGCCCAGGCGATCTTTGCCCGCCCAGTCTGCGAAATGGGTCACGGCGGAGGGGCTGGCGAATAAGAACGCATCCGGCACCCGCTCCCAGGCAGGCATTTCGGGATTCTCCGGAACAACGGCGTAAGCATCCACACGGTCTACCACTGCGCCCGCCGCGCGAAGCCGGTTCTCCAAATGGCTCGGTGCAATGCTCGAACAGGGACAGAGAACCCGCCGGCCCGCCAGGCTCTCACGCTCGTGAAGGGACTGAAACAGGGCATCCGAGCAGAATTGCTCCGGCGTATGATCGGCGATAATTCCGCGCTCGCGCAGGCTTTCCTCCGTTTTCGTTCCCACTGTGGCAATCCGGCATCCCGCCAGGCGACGTGCATCCGCACCTTCCTTGAAAAGCGCTTCGAAAAAGGCATCCACCGCATTGCTGCTGGTGAACAGAATCCAGTCGTATTTGTCGAGACCCGTGACAGCATTTCGCAGGGGTTCCGGGTCCACCGGCGGGACAATCCGAATCATCGGCAAAGAAATCACGAAGGCCCCCAGATCGGACAGTGTCTTGCAGAGTTCCGCCGACTGGTCACTGGGCCGCGTGTTCACAATCGTCTTG
>JAKPRU010000841.1 GCA_029557025.1 Candidatus Omnitrophota bacterium
CTTCCCTCGCCCTCGCCGGTCTTGGCGCTCTCCCATCTGTCAGGGAGCGTGTCAACCTGCTCTTTTGTGAACGTGAGATGAATTTTGGATTCCTGCGCAAGAACCATCGGAACCAGAGTCGCACAAAGCAGCACAACAAACACGGTTCGCATCATGTATTCTTCCAGAATTTTCTGTTCCCTCCCGATTATATCACTCCCGACCCGCTCCATCAGGCGGATGGGAAATCGTACGCGGACTGGGTTTCCGGGATCGCCTGAACTTGCGACAATCGTGCGACATTTGGCCCCCCTTTCGCCACCATCAGGACATAAAGGCAACTTCCGACGGTCGCGGGTCTCAGGTAAACTCAGCAGTTCAATCAATTCGCAGCATGGAACCCCGTGTCATTCCGATGGGCTTTCGATGGGGTTCGAGGGTGTATTGTGTCCGCTGGTTCGTTCACTGTTCTATTCATCGACCGGAGAGGTTTGTTCCGCGCGCCGGTCGCGGCATTTCTGCTTCGGCAGGAACTCAGGAAAAGAGGGCATGAAGATGTGATCGTCCTCGCCGCTGGGATTGAGGCGGATGAGGGACGGACCTTGTCTCCTTTCGAGCAAGAGACTCTTTTCCCCCTGGCAACCGACTCCATGGAGTCGGTATCGCACAAGGTGGGTCCTGATCTGGTGGACCGCATCCACTTGGCGTTGGTTATGGAATACAGCCAGAAAGAATGGCTTCTGGAGCATTTTCCGCAGGTGTCGGATCGGCTTCGTCTGTTAGGGCGGTTCATCCCGGGAGTGAATCGGGCGGAAATTCCTCCGGCCATTCCGAAAACCGATATGGATTCGCGGCAGGTATTCAATCTGCTGGAACTGGCGGTGCTGGGGCTGGTGTCGCGATGGGATGAGGTCCGTAACCGGTTTTTCGTTCGCCGGAAGTTTGATATCGCGGTGGGGGCGGATCATCGGGGATTCCTGGTGAAAAAAGACATTGTTGACTATCTCAAGAAAGATGGATACCGAGCGATTGATGTCGGAACGCACAGCGCAGAGGCCTGCGATCATCCGATTTATGCGTTCAAAGTGGGTGAGATGGTGGCCCGTCAGGAGGTTGACCGGGGGATACTGGTCTGCGGGTCGGGCTTGGGCATGTCGATCTCAGCGAACAAGGTGCCCGGAGTTCGGGCGGCGATGTGTATCAACCCAGACCATGCCGCGCTCTCGCGGTCTCACAATAACGCGAATGTGTTGTGTCTGGCAGCGGACTGTTTCCCGGAAGAGGAAGAAATTGAAATTGTCAAAGCCTGGTTGAAAACGGGATTTCTGGGCGGCAAATACCAGCGCCGGATCAATCTGATCATGCACTACCGGCAGGGGTGGACGGAAATCTTGCCATCCGACCACACGTGATTTCCTCACCCCCCAGCCCCCTCTCCAAGCGTGGAGAGGGGGAGAAGCAACGAGAGTACGGCGTCGTAGGGGCATGTCGTAGGGGCACGGCATGCCGTGCCC
>JAKPRU010000848.1 GCA_029557025.1 Candidatus Omnitrophota bacterium
CAGCGTTCCGAAGAGCTCGTCCAGTGTGCTCTCGACGGTGGCACCGGTTCCAGGGTTGTCATAGTGTTCCTGCATTTGTCCTGCACCTCACTTTCCGAAGGGGGGTGTTTCGTGTCCCTTCGCAACCCACAGGACAAAAACCGGTTCTTTGGCAACCAGCAGCCGAAAAAAACCGAAGAAAAATTCTTTCCATAAAAAATCACGGCCCGGTTGCCAAACCGAGCCATTTTGTCCTGTGGGTATCGGAAGCCCAATCTTTATGAAGGAGGCGCATCGCATGAAAAGCTATGCCACGGTCACATGAGCCACATCAACCGATTCAACGCGTCCGGGTATCCCGATCCCACAGCCTATGAGGCGCTTACGCGGGTGGAACAGGAGCTTCATGATTCCCGGTTCCGTCCCATTGTCTACATCTGCAGTCCCTTTTCCGGAGACACCGAAACCAATCTGGAAAATGCCCGCAGATACAGCCGGTTTGCGGTGGATCAGGGATACCTTCCGATTACGCCGCACCTGCTGTTCCCACAGTTTATGGACGACAGCAACGAAGCCGAGCGGAATCTGGCCATGCGAATGAACATCATCCTCCTGACGAAATGCGCGGAGCTCTGGGCTTTCGGCGACCGCATTTCCAAGGGAATGTCCATTGAGATTGCCAGAGCACGCCGCAAGGGTCAGACCGTTCGTTTCTTCACCGACGATTGTAAGGAGGTCAACTGATATGTATTACACCGAGTCCGACGGTAATTCTTATCCCGCCAAGAAGCGTATCCGCGCCATCGACCGCTCCAAGGTAACCACATGGAGCCGGGAGATCGTCAACTGCAATATCCTCGAAGTAGAAGCCGGTACCAACGGCTATCAGGGCGGCGATTCCGGCCACGGCTCCCGCACCTATCTGCGCCTGAAGGATCTGGGCAGTACCGATATCCGCTGCAATGTGGAAGCGGATCAGTTTGGCTGCGATTCCATTGAGATCATCCTGGGCGGCGACGCGGAGCTTGAAACCATGAAGGAAGCGCTGCGCTGGATGCTGTCCGTGCTGGAGACCCAGTCTGAAATGGAGGCCTGATCCGAATGGCAGCTTTCAATCTTTATCGAGCCAACTGTATTGGCAACGAGTGGAACTGCCTTTATCCGCACAAGGTCTGCGCCAGAGACGAGGAATCTCTCCGGCAGGCCGTGTGCCAGGATTATGTGGCGGTTGAATACGCCAAGGGCTATCGTTCCAACGAGAACTTCATTCGCACCAACTGCCTGGCGCTGGATTGTGACAATGGGCACAGCGAGAACCCTGAGGAGTGGGTTTCCCCGGAGAAGATTCTCAGCCTGTTTCCGGACGTCACGGTCGGCTTCCACTTCAGCCGTCACCACAATCTGCCCAAGGAGGGCAAGAGCGCCCGGCCCAGGTTCCATTGCTTTTTCCTGATTGATGAGATGA
>JAKPRU010000876.1 GCA_029557025.1 Candidatus Omnitrophota bacterium
AGCCCCTCTCCGGAAAAGGAAATTGGTGGCGTCGGCGCCGTCCTCCACGACATGAAGCCGGCTCCTGATTTTCGCCGCCTCCAGCGCCTCCCGAGTCAGTTCCACATCGCTGGGATTATCCTCCACAAGCAGGATATCCACAGTCCGATTGTCCTGCATTTCCATATTCATTGGAATCCTCAGACATGCATGGATGCAATGGCAGTATCGATTGCCGAGATTCCAGTCCGGGCATACACGCATCCCAATCCGGAATTTGGATTACGATAGGGGTGATCCAAATGTATTGGATCTTGGGGGGTAAGTCAATGCCGTGCAAGGGGTCCCGACGCGAATGGGACGGAGGCCGCGCATCTCGGATTCCGGGAGCGTGTCCGAGAATTGGGACGTGACGCATTCCGAGCGCGGCCTTAGCCGAGGCGAGGCGGCGCGACAGATACTAATCTTCGGATACGCCCCGCTTCAACCGGGCAATTTCGTTCTGAATATCTTCAAGCATATGGCCGTGGAGCGTGAGCTTCACTTTGCAGTGGGAACATTCCATTACATACCCTTCCAGGAGAACCTTCACGGGAAATTCATTCTTTCTCCCGCATAAGGGGCACGTAACAGGCAGCTGGGGATCGTTCACTGGAACCTCCGGTTTCCCGATGATCGGGAATACAGTGTAGGACACTCCGTTGCGAATTGCCAATCCTTCCCTGCACCGGAGGGATCAGCCCAGCTCTTCGGGTTTGACAACGAAAAAGGATTTGCGGCCATTGGCCTGGCGCACCTGGATGGCGCGCAGCCGCCTTAATTCGCTGACCTCGCGGCTGAGCGTTTCCCGAGCGCAGCCAACCATGCGAGCCAGCTGCGTCTGGTTCAGATCAATCCGGACGCCTTCCTGAGTCTCAACCCCAAACCGCCCTGAAAGCCAGATAAGACCGGAACGGACTTTGTCCCGCACATGAGTGCAGCCAAGAAGCTCCATCTGAGTCCAGGCATCATCGCAACGTCGCGCGATGGTTTCCAGAAGGACGCGGCAGGCCCAGGGATCCTCGAGCAGGAGCTTGAATTTCCGCTCGGGGAGCAGCAGCAGGCTGGATCGCTTGGCGGCCCGTGCGCTGAATGTGACCGCATTTCCGCCCAGCAGCGAGCTTTCTCCGAAGAACTCGCCGGGTCCCAGTATGGATAGCAGCGTTTCCCTGCCATCCGAAGACAAGCGGGTCAGCCAGATCTCCCCCTGCTTAATAAGAAACAGGCTGTTCACGCGGGTCCCCTGACTGCAGAGGATGGTGTTTCTTTTGACCGAAAGCGGCGCAAGCGCCTCGCCGAAGCGGTTTTCCATCTCTTCGAACAGGGTTGCCGCAGGATTCTGCTCGCCTGTCTCGGAAGGACGCATGTAAAGAGCCAGTGGAGTTGCAAGGTTCATTCAATCCATCCTTGAATCTAAAATTGGTTCTCTAA
>JAKPRU010000888.1 GCA_029557025.1 Candidatus Omnitrophota bacterium
CCGGAGCGGCGCTTATGTCTGGCTCGTCGTTTCGACATTTGTTTCCTCCGACCCGGCATCCCGATAAGCCATCGGATACGCGATAGTGGAGAACAATTCCAATTCTTCCAAGGACTTGGCATCGCGCTTCAGCACGCCAAGGGTGATATTGACCGCCATCGGAATCTGTTCCGTGGAATCCCATTCGTTCAACCAGAACTCGCCGTCGAAATAATACAGCGTCATCGATACGACATTCGGCCCAAGCAAGTGGCAGACACCTCCGGTGAAAGGATCTTCATCCGGTGTTGGGTCGTACCGCACTTGCAGCCAGCGTTCCGGGGTCTCCGTATCCGAATCGATAAAGTACTCGATCTCACACAAATCGCTTTCGCCTCCCAGCGAACGCTGGGGATTGTTCACAACGGAAATGAAAGTCAGCCGGTCCAGTTCGATCCCCTCTACCATTTGAGGTACTCCGACAAACCGTGTTCGCCCTGTATGCGGCGAAAGAAAGGCCGAAGAGATTTCACGATTCATCCGTGCCAGCGCCGCGCGGGCCGGTTCATAAGCATCGGAACGGTTCTTGTACTGCTTGTACCCGTGCAGAACGAGCGCGATGGACGCAAAGGCCGCCGTCACTACCAGCGCCCCCAAAGTGGCCGCCAGCAGCAATTCCACCAGCGTAAATCCGCCTCTTCTCCCTCTCTCTCCGGGAGAGGGTGCGGGTGAGGGGCATCCTCCCCCTGCGATGGCTGCGGGCACAAACTTGCAGCCTTCTCCCCCAACATCGGGGGAGACGCACACAGCCCCCTTTCCCCCAAGATTGGGGGAGATAAAGTGGGGATTGACTCTCTTAACACCGTATCGTTCCATCCAACTCCTCACATGGAAACCGACTCTGCATACGGATCGCAGTATTGATACGTCGTCACTTTGAACTCGCGTTTTCGACCGGATCGCATCCAGGCGATGATCACTTCCACTTCGTAAAGGTTCTCCGCCTCACTCTCCGTGAAATTGACCGACCACTGAAATTTCATATCTTCACTGAACGTTCCCTGGTTGACGTCATACGGCGTGATGGCTCCCGCGCGAATCTGTGCCATAACCAGCTGCGCACGCATGGATGCCAGCGTGTAATCCTCCGCCATGGAACCGTTCATCAACGCTCCTGAAAACGCTCCCATGATTCCCACCACCGCTATGGCCATAATACTCATCGCCAAAATCGCCTCCACCAACGTAAATCCCCCTCTTCTCCCTCTCCCTCCGGGCCAGGGTAGCGGTGAGGGTCTTGACACCGCCCCACAGCCCTCCCCCCAGAAATGGATCCTCTTCCCCCCGTTCACGGACGGACCGAGCAATTGCATCTTCCCCCCGTTCACGGGGGGACCGAGGGGGGGCTTCTGCCTACAACTCATCGTAAAACGTAGACGCCTCATGATCCATCACCAAAACCTGCCCGGTGATCCCAACCACCGCGATCGTGTAAACTTCCGACTCATCCTTCCCTTTGAGATAGATAAACGTGTCGCTCACCATGCCGGTCGGCCCGACAATTACCCCGTCCGGCTGAAACTCCAACTGATCGACCTCCTCGGTTCCATATTCCGCCATCTGTTTGATCTGAATCTCGGATACGCATTCCTCGAGCTCTTTTTGCAAGCCGGTTGGCAGCGGAATTTCCTCAAAGACTCCGGGTTGAGAAAGGGGAGAAGATTCCGTCTCAATCCGCAGCCGTCCCTGTTCCGCGTCGAAGATCAGCCGTGTCAGTGCGCTCCGATGCACCGCCGTGCTTCGACAATAGCGAATCGAGGATGCCAGCATGGCCACCGCATTCGGCAATCTCTGCGCACGGAGTAAGTTCTTCATCACCGGCGCCATGGCCGTGCTGAGCAGACCCATAATGGTCAACACCAGGATCAGCTCCACCAGTGTAAAGCTATGTCGAAACGCCGGTTTCATTGGATAACCTCTCCAATTCTCAGAATCGGCAACAGGAACGAGACAATCACCCCGCCCACCCCAATGGCGATCAGGATAATCACCAGCGGTTCAAACAGCGTAATAAACCGCTTGATGGCGTGGTCGACCTCCAGATCGTAATTCTCCGCCACTTCCAGCAGCATTTTGTCCAGTGTCCCGGATTCCTCCCCCACGGCGATCAGGTTGACTACCATCGGTGGAAACCTGCCGGTTTGACGGAGTGGACCGGAAAGGCCCTCTCCGTGCTGGACCTTCTCGCGCGTCTGTTCGAGCGCCTCCGCCAGGAGATAGTTTGTCGTGGTTTCCTGCACCAGTGAAAGTGCCTGGAGCACCGGGATTCCGCTGGAGGTCAATGTCCCCATGGTCCTCGAAAACCGGGCAATATGCGCCTTGGTCAGCATGGAACCGATCATCGGCAATCGGTTAATAAAAATATCGATCCGTCTTTTGCCGGACGGCGATTTTCTGTACTTGTCGAATCCCCAGAATGCCATCACCCCGATCCCCAGCAGCAGCCACCACCAGGTTACCAGGAAATGACTGGTCCCGATCAGTATCTTTGTCGGCAGCGGCAGGTCCGCACCGAAATCCGCAAACACCGAGGAAAGTCGCGGAATCACGAAGAAGACCAGGACGCTCACCGAAAGCGTGCCCACCGCAACCACAATCGCCGGGTATGCCAACGCCGTTATCACGCTCGAACGCAAAGCCTGCTCGGCTTCCATGAACGCCGACAACTGCTGAAGCACACTGTC
>JAKPRU010000939.1 GCA_029557025.1 Candidatus Omnitrophota bacterium
CCCCATGCCCATTCCGCCCATCCCCATACCACCGCCATATTGGGCATAAGCCGGAACAGCAACAGATAGAATAAGAATTGCGAGGGTTGGGAACTTTCGAAAACGTATCATGGTTCAATCCTGTTGTGAAAAAGGATTTTATACCGCCATGAGGTTCGGCGGGATGCAAACAGGGCTATCCAGATCCACAAGAAAAAGTAACATGGTGCGGAAAAAGTGTCAACTTGACACCACCTTCCGGTGTCCAAGCCCCTCCTTTTCGCGGTATCGTATCAAGCGCACAACCAGACGGTTGGCAGGAACTTCAATCCCTTTTTCTTCCGCCAGACAGACAATCCTGCCGTTCAAGGCATCGATCTCTGTTCGACGTCCGAACTCCAAGTCACGGAGCATGGACGGATAATGGCCCCGTGTGGGCGGAACCATTTGACCATAGAACACCTCCTCATAAGCCGCAGGGTCCGACCAGAACAGAGAGACCCTGTGCGCCATCGCCACGGCAAACGCTTCTTCAATCAGTTCATTCATGATTTCCCGTGTTGATTCGTGATGTGCCAGATCCCCGTATGTGGCTCCGAGAAGCGCACCCAGCGGATTGAGAGCCACGTTGTACAAAACCTTCGCCCAGATATATTGCTCCAACTCTTCCGTGGCGGCGACCGGGATCCCGGCGGAGCGCCACTGTGCGGCGATCTCCTCGATAGACGATATGGGAACCTCTCGCCGTAAGTGCCCCAGCCGGATTTGATCCGCATGAACTGTCACCCGCACTTCGCCCGGATGAGGAATTTCCACCCCCGTAATAACTCTGCCGCCCAGGGTTTTCTCCCAACCGATCTCCTGCGCGATGGTCTCCAGATTACCCAGACCGTTCTGTAAGGAAATGCAGAATCCGATTCCGGGAAGGAGATTTCGGATTTCACCTGCCGCCGATGCTGTATCGAAACATTTTGTTGTAATCAGAACCCAATCCCACGAACGGGGAGCATTGGGAATATCCGAGAGGGACTCGAAGGTCTCCAGCGGGCCGGAGACACGATGTTCACCCCAAACCCCACTGATGGTCAGACCCGAAGCACGCAACGCCTCCACAATTCTTCGCCGGGCGATGAAAGTGACGTGGTGCCCCGCCTTCGCCAACAGACCACCCACCAGGCAGCCCACTGCCCCGGCGCCGAAAACCAGCACGGATTTCCCAGCGGCACTCATGATTCTCCAATAAAATCTGCTCCGGCAACCGAGATACAGACTTCCATAAAGGGTTCCCGACCCAGCGGACGATAGTATTCCCGATTTAAGGTGTTGCAGAGATTCTCCACGGCCTCATCTCGAACCAGAACCAGAATACATCCTCCCAAGCCCGCACCGGTCAATCCGGCTCCGGCCGCCCCCTCCACCCGCGAACAGATATCCACCATCCGGTCGAGGTCCGGCACACTGCAGCGGTAGCCCCCCGGCTGGTACTGCAATGCGGCCCGTTCCATCCGCTCCGGGTCGCCGGACCGGCAATCCTGAATTCTCGCCTCCAGGTATTCGTCTTCATAAGGGCTTCGGTACGGCTCGGATGTACCGTCGTGGGTCCGTGAAACACGGTCGCCATCATGCGAAAGGTACATCAATCGTCCCGCCGTTTCGACGTCGCCTCGATCCAGCAGATCGGCAAACACCTCTGCCCGCCGG
Source organism: Candidatus Omnitrophota bacterium (assembly GCA_029557025.1). Taxonomy (GTDB): domain Bacteria; phylum Hinthialibacterota; class Hinthialibacteria; order Hinthialibacterales; family JAKPRU01; genus JAKPRU01. The sequence goes on from JAKPRU010000939.1 coordinate 1,681, forward strand.
CATTCGGCAAGACCGAATAACAGGATTTCTCTCAACGGATAAGGCTGAGATGACCTTCCGAATGTTGCAAAAATCTTCTCCACCTCATCTCTCCGAGAAGACAAGTCCCGCAATAATTCTTCGGCAGAGATTTCAACCGGAACTGTTTTGAGGATTTCATAAATCGTTGCTTCGTCTACCCCCAGTGTAACCGGGTGAATATCCCGAAGGTGTTGCAGGCGGTCTGCGTACTCAGGAAATCTCTCTTTGACCCATAAAAGGGACAGAGCATAGCCGCTTACTCGCAGGTTGAATGTTTCGCGTGCGCCTGCCGATTTCTGTGCCTCGATCCGCGAATGACACACCACAACCGAATATCCTTTCGGCAGCGGGGCATACCGATATTCCATCGGGAAAAAGCGGAGGTGTGTCACCAGGCCACGCTTGCAAAGAAGCATAGCTCCCTGGTCACCCGCGCCGCCCCGTGTCCCGACAAACCATTCCCCTTCCGCGCACAGGGGGACCATTTCCTCATTAGACAGTCCCAAATTGTTTACGCGGTTTGCGATCATCATCGTGCCGACCACCAGGGATGAGGATGAGGACAATCCTGCGCCCGGAGGAATATCCCCATAAACGCACAAGTCAAAGCCACGGATGTTTCGGTCGGGAAAATGGTCCTGAATTTTCAGGGCGGCGGCTTTCAGGTAATTGGACCAATGACCCTTTTCGAGACGCACCCCCTCAATGAATCGCATCCAATTCCCTCTCGATTCAGGGGGCAGCGATTCGCCGATGGAGAACTCGGTTTCGGGGTAACTCGGGTTCACGTTACAGGCGGTGATTCGGTCATCGTCTCGCGGGGATGCCACCAGAAACGTTTCACGCGCAAACGTCAGATAGTTCAGAAACCCGCCCCGGTGATCCACATGGACCCCCATCAGGTTGACTCGGGCAGGCACTCTAATCAGGAGAACGTTGCGGTCTCCCCACTGCTCCAAGGCAAAAGAGACCAAACGGGCAAGTAAATCCGACCGGCTTTTCAACAGAGAACAGTCGTCGCCATAGTGCCGGTGCAGTGCAGACCATGAAATCCCCGATTGGATCCGGCTTGCAAGATGACTCAAACGCATCAACATTCGGCATTCTCTCTCCTGCGACTGAAACAGGTTACACGGCCAGGAACCGCCCTAATGTCCTCTTCTCCCTGTGAGGGGGGGGGTGGCATTGACCTACACCCCTCGACACACAAAATGAATCCGCTCGGCTTTCGGTTGCACCGGTTCCTCGGTCGTATTGTGATACATTCCCAGGACCTTGAATCCGGCGTCTTTCAACCAGGTTTTCAATGCCGGAGAGGAATACACTCGCTGGTCGTGCTTCTCCAAGTATTTTTCATAACTCGAGCCGTTTCTTTCAAAAATCGTGACACGGGAAGAACAAATCTTTGTTTCGATGCTGTATTCATTTTCCCAGATATAGGAGAAATTGTCGAAATTCTCGGCGAATGTGTATCCGGCAAAATTCTCCAGGAGATTGTATTCCGTGGTGACATCAAAGATGAACGCCCCGCCGGATTTCAGATGCGAGTGAACATTCTGAAAGCAGGAGATCACCCCGTCCTCTTCAAGAATATAGTTCAGGCTGTCATACAGGCAGGTCACCAGGTCGAAATCCCGATCTACCCCTTCCTGGGCGAAGGACTGCATTTTCCCCAAATAGATGGGGAAATGCACACCCACAAGGTCCATTTTTCTTTTGGCCTCGCGGATCATATCCGGCGAACCATCGATCCCCACCACCTCATATCCTTTCCGAGCAAAAAGAAGCGCATGACCGCCGGACCCGCACGCCAGGTCCAGTACCTTCCGGACTTTGAATCCGTGCCGTTCGCACAGATTCTCAATATGTTGCACCCAGGATGGATAATCCACCTGTCGCATGATTCGGTCATAAATCCGTGCAAATGCTTCATACATCATGGGCGTTCGGTCTCCAATTCGCAAAATGCGATGATCTCCCCGAATGCGGCTTCGCGCTAGTCCACTATCAGCGAATGCAATGCCTTTTCGTAAAGAGCCAGCAGGCATTGAACGTGTTCTTCCATGGTAAGCACCGGCGGGACGCCCTTTCGCAACTCGTCGAGAATCTCCGGGCTGTTGCAGATTCGATTCACCACTTCTCGGAGGCTGCGCCAGTCTCTGTGATGGAATTGCAAACCACAAACGCCGTCAGGGACAAACTCCGCCATCCCTCCGACATTGGCGGTCACCACCGGTATCCCCGCCTGGAACGCTTCATGCACAGTCAGCGGCGAATTCTCCCACCAAATGGACGGAACCACGATCACGTCCACATCCGCAAGAACATCGCAAACACGGTCGGAGTTGTAGCGTCCCTTGAACTCGATCGCGGATGAACCCGCCGCCAGGGAGTGCAAGAGCTGTACGTATTCCGGATAACCGTCATACCCCGGAAAAAAACCATATATCCGGAGAATTCCTTTTGACGGATCGATGTCTCGAAATGCCCGGATCAAGAGATCCACACCTTTCGGAGGTATCCAGGTTCCGATATATGCAAATCGAACAGGGCGGTGGACAGGGCGGGCAAGATCAGGCACCCTCTCCATCGGCGGGAATCCGTTGTCCAGGTACACGATTTTCTCGGAGTCAAGTCCATGGCGGACAAAAAAGTTTCGAAGGAAGCGGGAAGGCGAAATGAACAGGTCCACATTTTGAAAGACGTCGCGGGTGAATCGCTGACGGTGACGAATACCGGCTGTGGCGCGTGGGCTGAATCGAGTCACCCACCCGGAGACATATTGGGCCAGGAACTGTATGCGCCTCTCCGCCAAGACTGGGGGAGATACAGAGGGGGTTGACTTCCCCAAATCTTCGCACAACCGCAAATCCCCCCAACCGGCGGTGCAGAAATCCAGGCAACCGCCCGGCCCTGGAGCCGTGAACAGGGCCAATTCGACTTCCCGTCCACACCAGGGTGACAAATCAATTTCAACAGGATGCCAGCCCCGGTCCGCAGGCTCGTGTTTTGCGTCCAGATACTGCTTGAAAACAGATTCGCCGTCTATCTCCACCGCAAACTCAACTCCCTGGCCTTGTTTGTCATAAGTGGACGAGTGCATCGCGATTGAGAAACACAGTCGGGCCTGTTCCGGCACACGAATTTTCCGGCGAATTGTGGACGGCGGATGGGCCTGAATTGTCGGTACCGGCCGTCCGTCGAGATCGAACACCGTCTCCGCGACAAACCGCTTGTCGGGTGATTCTACCGATGCGCCCTGCAATGTTCCGACAAGATCCTTTCGGGGAGATTTCGTCGATGTTCTCAATCGGGATACCAGGGACGAGAGAGGTCCTTTCAACAGCTGCGGTGCAAGACAGTTCCGGCATCCGTGCAATGTGGGACCGTCACACCGCTCCAATGCCGGGGTGAGCATCTGCCCGCGCTGGCAGAGAAGCCAATAATCATGCAGTGTCATTACCGTGGCAATACCTCGCCATTTCGCCTCTCTGGGAAGGTCCATCGAGAGATTGGTGAGATGGTGGAAATGCACAATATCCGGGGCGACCTTGCCTAGCCAGTGGCCGAAAATCGCCGCCACTGCCCGGTTCAGGTAGGTCCGCTCGAATTGTCGGCTGAATCGGTGGGTGTGGTTGATCCGCGCAACGGGAATGCCGTGGAATGTCTCCTCGATCACACGGTATTCCTCATCGACAGGATTGTTGTATCGGTAAAAAACGAGAACCTCATGCCCCCTGCTTCGGAGGAATTGCGCGGTGTGATAGACACAGGCCTCCGAACCGGCCCAGCTGAATGGGGGAAAAGTATGATTGACCAGAACGATTTTCATGGGTTCGTCATCTATTGCGTGGAGATATTTGATGATACAATAGGGTGTAACGGTACGATTCAAAAGGACAAGGGTCCGTCGCGAAAAGTCGGGCCGAGGAGGATATGCCTATTGTGATGAAAGCGCGGAAGGCTGAAGCGGTTGCCCGCGAAATGTATGAAGAGAGTCGGGAAATTGCTGTGGCGGCAGCGGGAGCCTTGTTTGAAGGAAAAGGGGAAGACATCGCTCTTCTGGATCTCTCCGCCCTGCCGGCCTGCGTGGAATTCTTTGTGATCGCCACGGGAAACTCTGTGGTGCACATGAGATCCCTCACGGAGCGTGTAATGGAATCGCTCGCAAGACTCGGTTTTCGGAATGCGAAAATCGAAGGGGAGGAAAGTACCGCATGGATTTTGCTGGATTATCCGTCCGTGCTGGTTCATGTGTTCTCCTCGGAAGCGCGGAATTTTTATGGGCTGGAGCGCTTGTGGGGAGATGCGGAAGTAGTGGACTGGCGAGAGGAGTTTGGTCCGGATGGGCAGGTAGAATATACCGATGCAGGAATTCGCCCGCAATCCGGTGTATAATACGCTGAGAGTATATCAAGGTTGGGTGAGTGGGGTGGGGCCGCACCCGATCAGGCGAGGAGAACGGACGTGGCACTCGCAAATTGCAGGAAATGCGGAAAGATATACCGAAGGATTACTGTGGACATTTGTCCACAATGTCAAAAAGAAGAAGACGAAGAACTGCGGGATGCACAGGATTACCTGCGGAGCCATCCCCGGGCGACGATCTATGAGCTGGTGGACGAACTTGATATCGAGCAACCTCTCATCGGAAGGTGGGTCGAGGAGGGAAGACTGACTCTCATCAAGGACCTCGAAGAGGAAGCCAGCGTACCCAGATGCGCCGGGTGCGGACGCGAAATCAAAGAGGGACAAACCTATTGTCGTACCTGCCTGTTCAAAAAACTTCAAAGTAAAGGACCCCAGAAGAACACGGAACCCGAAAAAGAACCGGTCCATGAAAAGCCGGAGATTCAATCATCGGGAATGCATTACAAACGACATATCCCATAGCCCCCACGGTGTCACAATTCTTTCCCACCATACTCCAAAAACAGTCCGCACCAATCGGCCAGGTCGTCTTTGTTTCCGTCTCCCGCGTCCTCCACAATCAGGACCAGTTCATGCTTCCCTGACAACGGAATCTGAATTTTCTGCGCGGCAGAATGCGCAGTGAATTGCGAGCTGCGGAACACTTCTTTCCCGTCCAGCTCCACGACAAAGATAACACTCGTTCGCTCATAGCCGCCGATTACAGAAGCATCGGGACCGATCCAAGCCTTCATCCGTTGCGCATTCTCCGGCACATCGAACACGATCCGCGACGAAGCATGAGTTCCGATCCCACGGGCATACACACGATTACGGACCTGGAGCAAACGGCCGTCTATCGAAAGATCCCGCTGTGGGTCTTTCCATTCCTGTGTCCAGGAACGCATCGGGTATGCCGACAACGGCAGCGGAGCGGTTCTCCTCTCGATCAGAGCCGTCATCAGAATGAACGCCAATGCGGCAAGCAGCGCCCAGCTCACGCGATCTGTTCGCGACCACTGCTTCCTGGTCCAGAATGCCGCTGCCGACAGCCCCACAACGGCCATAACATCGCTGCTCCCCGCGTGAACCTCTGAGAGAGAGACTATCCGGCTGTCGGGAGGACACACCGCGATCAGGTTCAGAAGGAAGAAGATACTCAAAACTGTATAGCCGATTCGACGACCGGAACCGCCGATGGCCGCAAGCGGTACGGCAAATACGAAAAACGGGAATAAATAACGTTCATGAATTCGTGTGGGAAAAAAGAAAAAGGCCAGCGAAATGACCGATAATGCCCACCAGAACCCCGACCATTCTTCACCGCGCCAAAAACAGAATCGAATGATGACAAACACATAGGAAGTCAAAAACAGGAATAATCCGAATCGATGATAACAAAACCACAAGAGAATACTATCCGCGGGTAGAGCGCCGTCCGAACCGAACAGGAAACGGAACGGGAGATGATCGGAAACGGATGGGTCCGCGTGAAGCTGCCAGAGATTCCAGGCCCCGTAAGTCAACTGTGTCCCCCACTGCATCGGTTCCCAGAAACAGGACCGAATCAGCAAAGATAGTTGTTGGGTGAAATAAAAGGGAAGCAGCAACGCGGCCATCGAGATCAACAATCCCAGTCCCATCATGCAAAACGCACGAAATTTTCTTTCAAAAAGCGGAAATAGAAAAAACAGCGGCAGCAGCGGTAACGCCTGCATTTTCATTCCCAGCGCCGCTCCGCAGAATATCCCGCTTGCAAAAGGTAACGTTTGCAACAGAACGGCGGCAAGAACCAGGAAGAAAGAAAAGATCGTGTCGGTCTGCCCGAAATGCGAACCGATATAAATTACCGCCGGATTCAGCCAGAAAAATGCAAAACCCAACAAACCATAGGATGATCCAAATCTTCTTTTCAAGTAATAGAGAAGACAGAAAGATGTCCCCCAATCCGCGAGGACATTGACG